>NZ_JBQNBU010000018.1:0-39282 GCF_052169795.1 Catonella sp. | reverse complement strand
CTTCAGCAGGTTCAAAGCCTGCGTCAAGTGCAAAAACCAGTGTTGCAGCAACAGGAAACTTTACTGATAATGGAGGTCATGAGCTTACAGTATGGTGTTGGGATCAGGCATTTAATATTTATGCTATGAAAGAGGCTGAGAAGATATATCAGAAAAAAGATCCACAGTTTAAGTTAAATATTGAAGAAGTTCGTTCTGATGATGTTGAAACAAAGGTTACCACAGCAGCTTCATCGGGGGATCTTAGTACTTTGCCTGATATATTCCTTATGCAGGATAATTCATTCCAGAAATATACAAGTAACTTTAACAATGTATTTTTGGGACTAAACGATTCAGGAATAAATTTTAAAGACTTCGGTGAAGCAAAACAGGCATATTCAACACTTGATGGCGTTCATTACGGAGTGCCTTTTGATAATGGTGCTGTTATTGGCGGTTACAGGATAGATATACTTGAAAAAGCAGGACTTAAAGCAGATGATTTCAAGGACATTACCTGGAGCAAATTTCTTGAACTTGGAAAACAGGTTAAAGAGAAGACCAATACTCCTATGCTTACAGTTACAGCAGGAACAAATGATTTAATAATGATGATGCTCCAGTCAGCAGGTTCTTCTATGTTTAAGGAAGATGGTTCGCTTAATATAGTTGATAATGAAGTACTTAGGAAAGCTCTTGGAATATATCAGGAACTTTATAAGGCAGGAGTCTTGGTTGAAGTTACAGACTGGGATCAGTATATTGCAGCTATACAGAGTGGTTCAACAGCAGCTGTTATAAACGGATGCTGGATTATCGGTTCCATTACTGCTGCAAAGGATCTTTCAGGGAAATGGGCAATTAACAACATGCCTAGGTTTGATGATGTTGAAGGTGCTACCAATTATTCAAATAATGGCGGTTCATCTTGGGCAATTACATCTAAATCCGAGAATCAGAAGCTTGCTATTGATTTCTTAAATACAACTTTTGCAGGAAGCGTAGAACTTTATGAGACAATTCTTCCTTCTGCAGGAGCTCTTACTACATATCTTCCTGCAGGTAACAGTGATGTATACAGTAAGCCACAAGAATTTTTCGGAGGAAAACCGATATATTCACTTATCACAGAATTTGCAGGCAAGATTCCAAGCAATATAACAGGTACTTATTATTATGACGCAAGAAATGCGGTAAGCGTAGGACTTAGCAATGTAATCCAGAAAGGTGCCGATATTGAAGATGAATTAAAAGCGGCACAAGAGACAGTAGAGTTTAATATGGGTGGCTGATGTACAGTCAGATTCTAGAGTAGATTGAAATAGGGTTGCCGTAATAAAGAGATAATATTACTTATTCTTTAATGCGACAACCCTGTTTTAAGAAAGGGGAACTAATATGGAAGGCAAAAAAGGATTAAGTCTTGTTAAAAGACATCTTTTAATTGGCTGGGCATTTATTATTCCGGCAACTCTTCTTATTGTCATTTTCAGCTTTTTTCCTATGTTTCAGGCAATAATACTTTCATTAAAAAAGGGTGTCGGTACTAATCTTAATTGGAACGGAATAGCTAATTATGCAAGAATATTAAAAGATAAGCAATTTATTCAGGCAATATTTAACACGTTATTTTATCTTGTTATTCAGGTGCCTATAATGCTTGGTATAGCTTTAGCACTTGCATCTATTCTAAATAATAAGAGCTTGAGGTTTAAGGGGATTTTCAGAACTATGATTTTCTTACCTTGTGCAACTTCACTGGTATCATATTCAATGATATTCAGGTCAATGTTTGCAAATGACGGCTTTATAAATAATGTACTTGTAAATTTCGGTTTTAACAGAATAGGATGGTTTCAAAATGATTGGATGGCGAGAGCTGTAATTATAATTGCACTTATCTGGAGATGGACAGGTTATAATATGGTTTTCTACCTTGCCGGTTTGCAAAATATCGAATATTCAATATATGAGGCAGCCAAAATTGATGGGGTATCACCTTTTCAATCATTTAGAAGAATAACAGTACCTCTTCTCAGACCGACGATATTGCTTACTGCAATTATGTCTATAAATGGTACATTACAGCTTTTTGATGAATCTGTTAACCTTACAAGCGGTGGACCGGGTATAGCAACTATGACAATGTCGCATTATATTTATAAGACCTCATTTGTAATGAGTCCTAATTTCCCTTATGCAGCGGCACTTTCAGTTGTTATCCTTGTAATGGTGGGTACACTTTCAGTAATTCAGATGAAGGTAGGTGATAAGCGTGACTAAGAAACAGAAGATTTTTGTATATACATTTCTTGTAATAGTTTCACTCCTTTCAATCTTTCCAATTTATTGGATGGCTTGTGCGGCAACCAATACAAGTGTAGATATAATGAGGGGTAAACTGATACCGGGAGGTTATCTTATTGAGAATTTTAAATCTCTGATAGGTAATCAGGATTTGGGAAGAGCTTTTGTAAATTCTGTAAGAAACTCAGTACTGCTTACACTTTTTTCTATGATAATATGTTCTATTGCGGGCTATGGCTTTGAAGTTTATCACCAGAAATCAAAGGATGTACTGTTTACTGTATTGCTTGCAGCTATGATGCTTCCTTTTGTAGCAACAATGATTCCTTTATTTACTATGTTTTCAAAAGCAGGAATGGTCAACTCATGGCTTGCGTTCATGTTGCCCGGATTAGCTACTCCATTTCTTATAATGATGTTTAGGCAGGCAGCAAGAAGTTTTCCTAAGGAAATCATTGAAGCGGCAAGAATGGACGGTTTATCGGAAGTGGGTATATTCTTTACTATGTTTGTACCAACAATGCGTTCAACTTATGGTGCAGCTGTAACGGTAACCTTTATGAGTACATGGAACAGTTATCTGTGGCCAAAGGTAATTTTCCAGAAAAATGAATCTACAACCATGCCTATGCTTGTTGCTAATCTTCTTGGTGCTTACACTGTTGATTATGGTATGCTTATGTTGGGAGTTCTGATAGCAACACTTCCTACAGCTGTAGTATTCTTTATGCTTCAAAAACAGTTTGCAGAAGGTATTACAGGTGCAATTAAATAGCGAATTAATATGAGGAAAAGAGGTATAACAGGTGTTTAATATTGATATGATAAAAGACGTATCCTGCTTCAAAGAAAATGCCCTGCCTGCCAAGGCTTCATTCATTCCTTATGGAAATGAGACTGAAATTGATGAAAGAAAATCGAGCCTTAGGGTTTCTTTGGACGGTCTTTGGAAGTTTGCTTATGCAAAAAACTATAATCTTGCAGTAAAAGACTTTTATAAAAAAGAATATTGTACCGGCAGCTGGGATAGTATAACTGTGCCTGCCAATATGCAGATGGAAGGCTACGACATACCCCAATATGCCAATGTGCAGTATCCTTGGGATGGAGTAGAGGCCGTATCCCATACAGAAGTCCCTGAGGAATTTAACCCTGTGGGTATGTATGTGAAAATGTTAAATATTTCAGACAAGGCACTAGATAAGGACATCATCATTACCTTTGAAGGTGTGGAAAGTGCCTTTGCTCTCTGGGTAAATGGTGAATATGTGGGTTATGCAGGGGACAGCTTTACTGCCACGAGCTTTGATATAACTCAGTTTATTCAGACAGGACTTAATAAAGCTGCAGTTATGGTCTTTAAATGGAATATAGGAAGCTGGTGTGAGGATCAGGATTTCTTTAGATTTTCAGGTATATACAGAAGTGTGTATGTAGATGTGCTTCCAAAAACAAGAATAAATGATTTTACAGTAAAAACTATTTTAGATGAAACATTTAATAATGCCGAGCTTAAGATAGAAGGCTTATTGCAGGGGAAAGGTAGATTAGTTACCGAACTTTCATATAAAGGCGAAAGTATATTAACTGATGAGAAGGATATTTCTGAAAAAATAAACTTAAGTTTTGCGATAAAAGAGCCTAAACTTTGGAGTGCAGAAAAGCCTGAGTTATATAAGCTTACATTTAAAATTTTTGATGAAAACGGAAATTTAACAGAAGTTGTAAGTGAAAGAATTGGTTTTAGGAAAATAGAGATTAAAGATAAGATAATGCTCCTCAATGGTAAGAGAGTGGTATTTAACGGAGTAAACAGGCATGATTTCAGCTCCGTATATGGAAGGGCTATAACAAGGGAAGAAATCGAAACAGATATTATCACAATGAAACGTAATAATATAAATGCGGTAAGAACCAGCCATTATCCAAATACAGAGTATCTCTATGAGCTTTGCGATGAATACGGACTTTATGTGATAGCCGAGAACAATATGGAAACACATGGAACGTGGGATGCAAGAGGAGCACATGGAGAAGACTATTCACTTCCAAAAGACCATATGGAATGGGAGCCGATGCTCTTAGACAGGGTTACATCTACATATCACAGGGATAAAAATCGTGCAAGTGTGATTATCTGGTCACTTGGAAATGAGTCTTTTGGCGGTAAGGTTATTTACAGTATGGCAGAGCTTTTTAGAAAGCTTGATGATACAAGGCTTGTGCATTATGAAGGGGTATTTCACGATAGAAGTTACGATGCAAGTACTGATATAGAAAGCCGTATGTATCCGCCTGTGACTGAAATCAGAGAGTATTTGAGAAAATTTCCCGATAAGCCTTTCATCCTCTGTGAATATACCCATGCTATGGGTAATTCAAACGGAGCTATGCACAAGTATGTAGAATACACAGAAGAAGAACCAAGGGCTCAAGGCGGATTTATCTGGGACTATATAGACCAGTCCATTTATAAAAAGGACAGATACGGTATAGAATTTCAAGCCTATGGCGGAGATTTTGGCGACAGACCTAATGACGGCAATTTTAGTGGAAACGGTATAGCTATAGGGTCTGAGAGGGCAGAATCCCCAAAGATGCAAGAGGTTAAGTTTAATTATCAGGGAATTAAGCTTTTTGTAGGTGAAGGAAAGGTAAGAATAAAGAACAAGTATCTTTTTACCAATACTTCTGAATTTGATATATATGAAATTCTCTACAGGGACGGAAAAGAGTATGCAAAAGAAATGTTTTCTACAGATGTAGAACCATTATCTGAAAAAGTATATGACCTGCCTATAGTTTTGCCTGAATTTGAAGGAGAATTTGTAGCAGAAGTTTCCGTAAGGCTTAAAAAGTGCACGAATTATGCGAAGAAGGGACATGAAATTGCTTTTGGACAGGCAGTAGTTAAAAAAGCTGAAACAGAGTATTTTAAGAAAATATCTCAGGGAAATGAGAAATATGATTATATGTATGCTTCCTCTATGGAAAATGCAGAATTAAAGCCTTACTCAGGAAAGCTTGAGTTTATACCGGGAGATTATAATATAGGGGTTAAAGGTGAATATTTCTCCGTATTATTTTCTAAAATGTATGGTGGGCTTGTAAGCTATAAGGTAAGAGGTGTAGAGCTTATTAAGAGCCAGCCTCGTCCTAATTTCTGGCGTGCTCCTATAGATAATGACAGAGGCTTCGGTATGCAGATGGAGTACGGAAAATGGAAATTAGCCGGAGATTATTCCAGATGTATATATGTAAAGGTAAATGATAACAGCAATAAGACAGAGACAGAAAGATATGTTGAGGTAGTATATACCTATGTGCTTGGAATGGCAGGAATGGGTGAGTGTCTGGTAAGCTATAAGGTATTTGAAGACGGATTTGTAAAAACTACTCTCAGCTATGAGACAAAAGAAGAAAACTTTGATATGCCTGAGTTTGGAATGATGTTTAAGACGGATGCTGATTTAGACCATCTTACCTGGTATGGAGCAGGCTTTTCGGAAACCTATGAGGATAGGAGGAGTGGAGCAAAGATAGGGCTTTTCAGCAATAAGGTGGAGGATAATTTAGCACCATATCTTGTGCCTCAGGAGTGTGGGCATAAGGTAAATGTAAGATTTGCCAAGGTCACAGACAGAAGGGGAAGAGGGCTTCTCTTTGTAAGTGAGAAGCAGGATGACCCTACATTAGGTGAGAGCAAAGCAGCAAATAATGCTGTAGTTACAGACCGCTATATGGGATTTTCCGTCCTGCCGTATACTCCTAACCAGCTTGAAGAAGCAACACATCCAAATGAACTGCCCAAAACTCATTTCACGGTTATCAGAACTGATTTGATGCAGATGGGCATAGGTGGCGACGATAGCTGGGGAGCAAAACCACATAATGAATATCATATCAAAAATAATCAGAAACTTGAATTTAAATTTTGGTTTAAGGGAATTTAGACTAAATGTTATGGTTATAATTACACAGAATTTGATAATGTGTGGTTAATGGATGATATTAGATATCTTTGTGTAGTTAATTGCAATGATTAGTCACCATTTTAAGTTATATTAGAAATGATTATAATAATCATTAGTTATTAATGTCGTGAAAAGCCACGCAAAATATTAATCTATTTGACTTTTTGTGAATTGTATGATAACATTATATAGTATTCTTGAAGTTTAAAGAAGTCGAACTTAAATTTTTGTGTTTGTTCGTTAGCTCGCAGCACTACTAAAAGGTACCTGCTCTAAAGCTCTTTAACTGGAAGATTACGCAACTAATATTTTTATTTACAGGAGGATACCTAAATGAACACAGGAGTAGTTAAGTGGTTCAATTCAGAGAAGGGCTACGGATTTATTACCAATGATAACGGCGGAGATGATGTATTTGTACATTTTTCTGCTATCAATGTAGAAGGTTTCAAGACTCTCGCTGAAGGCCAGAGAGTTACATTTGAGACAGAGACAGATCCTAAGAATTCAAGCAAGCTTAGAGCAGTTAATGTTTCTATAGCTGAATAATTAAATGCTAATTCTGGACCGTAGTCTTACATGGCTACGGTCTCTTTAATTATGAGAAAATTCATTTAGAATTTTTATATTCCGGGGTTGTACCGGTTTCGACGGGAATTTTGAAGTTGGAGAAGCAAGCCGCAGGAATGCGTTAAATCCAAAATTAAATACAAACGCTGAAGATAATTTAGCATACGCTGCCTAATGGCAGCTGTCTTACCTGTTATACCTGCATAGCAGACTAAGGCATCGAATAAGCAGGAAACGACATAGTCAGTGGCTCGTGGCTATGGGCGTATTAGAGTCTACTAAAGTCAGAATTGTGCTGATTCAAGCCTGATGGAGGGAATGTCAAACAATTAGCTAAGCTTGTAGAAGTACAATGGATGGGTTTTCGGACAGGGGTTCGACTCCCCTCAGCTCCATTACTAAGAAACCTAAGAAATGCAGTGTTTTCAAGGGTTTCAGGGAATTTGGGAAATGTGAAAGAGGTCGTTTTAGACCGAAAAAGACCAGTTTGAACCATACTAATTGGGGTATAATTGGGGTATGAAAAACGAACAATGTAGGAGTGTATTGTTAACTAAAGAAGTAGTTTGAAGCCTGTCAAGCCCTTTACCGAAGGCACTCGGAGAGTGGGGCTTTATAGGCTGTATTTTTCTAGTAATATAATTAAAAGAGGGATATTTCAATTCATAGAATTGGGATATCCCTTAATAATATATGGTTACTTTTATTTGCAGTAAATTTTTAACATAGAAAAAAAATCTTCAAACCATTCTTTATTTTCATTTTCTATTATTGGCAGACAATACAAAAAATTCCATTTTTTATCAGTTAGCTCATCAAAACGTATTGTTGCTAATTTTTCTAGATGTTCACCAGACAGATGTATTGTGTTTACAAGGTCTTTCAAATCATCAAGAGAAATATTGATATTAACATGAGACTGTGTTTTCTCATTATTAAATTTGCTCATAAATATATCTATAAAATTATTTGAAATTGAGTCTGGCATTTTTACTAAAGATTCGATTATATACCATAAGTGGTCAAAATTATTACTCGTTCTAATGTTAGATACAAAAGCATAATATTTATTAATATCACTATTAGTACATTGTAAATTATTATAAACACTGTGTGCAATTTCAGATATTTCATTATCAATTATTTGAAGTTCAGATTGTAAAACTTCAAATGCTATTTTAGGTAATAAACTGTGATATTCTACCAGTACTTGTTTTTTACAGTTTTCTAAATTATTTAAATAAGAAGTCCATTTTTCACACAATGTTTTTAGGGATTTATACTCTATCTCTTGGTCAAAAAATAGGGTGGATATTTCTTTTAATAATTTGGTATTTTGCGTATAATTAATGTTATTTTTAAGGAAAGTTACTATATTTTCTAATGTTTTTATACACTCATTTAAAGGTTTATGTATTCTTTTATATGTAGCATTTATATATGAAGTAAAAATAATTTGATACTTTATTTCGTTACTAAATGGTATGTAGCTAGTAATGTGTTTTTTAAGAAAATCTAATGCCAAGTTAAAATTATCTGTGTTTATTTTTTTATTACCTTCCGTTGATAAATCGGTATTATTTTTTATAAGGATATTATCTAATTGTTCTGAAAGCTCTTCATTTAAAATATTAAAAGGAATGCTTTTATTGTGAGCAAAAGCTAAAATTAAAGCTAAATTACATAATACTACATCATCTGATACTCTTGGGCTTAGATTATCTTTAAGAGTATATGTTAAAGGATTTCCTATAATATCTTCTTGAAAAAAATTCTTAATGTTTTGTTCTTGTCTAACTGAAAATCCCACACTTTTTTCTAAGAATTTGAAATTATCCTCAAATTTAATAGTTATAGTATTGTCATTTAGTGATTGAAAATGTTTGGGTAATCTTTCAAGAGAATATTTGACATTGTTCCATGTTTTAACAAATTTTTCGTCTTCAATTGTATAAGGTTGTTTCAAATCAATATTTTGAAGTTTGAAAGCTGATTTGCTTGCTAACTTTGTTTCTAATTCTTTGAGTATATTAAATATATCACTATAAGTTTTATCCCATTTAGAGAATATATCATCTATGTATTCTGAACCAAAAGTCTCTTGTGCTAAAACTGCATAGAGTAGTTCTTTAATTGTGGGGTTAGTATCTTTAGTCAGAATATTTGAGAATGTATTTTCCCAAATGTTGGCTCGACTGATATTATGTTGTGATTTTCTACCCATTGTAAAAATCCTCCTTGCAACTCGAATTAATTTTTTAAATATCATTTTTTATATCATTTTTTCTTCTAGTAGCAACAACTTTTCTTTCATATTATACTAACCACATCAAGTAGAAAAGTTAGAACTTAGTCGACAGTTCATATTATAGCTTAATCTTGGTGAGAAGTGAATTACTAAACTGTACGGTTTAAAAATTAAATTAATAATAAAGGAGTTTATAATGAAAAGATTTATTGATTTTCTAGAAAAAAATATAGATTCTACTCTAAGTGATGGGGAAGGCTACTGGCTACAAGTATATTCAGATGGCAAGAATGGAAATATCACAAGAGGTAGAAATGTATTAGTAAGATTTCAACTAAGAGAGAAAAACATATATTTTTATTTTGCAAAATATGATAGACCTAATGAGTTTGACTATGAAGGATATCCTCTGCCATTAGTAAGCAATGTGGATGAAATAAAAAACTTGAAACACAAAGACTCTGAAACATTATGTGAAGTTATCAAGAGATTTATTGCTGATAACAATTAAAGTTTATTAACAAAGGTAAGTTAATGGATTAAGTAAAAATTTCATTAACTTACCACCATTAAAAATAAGGAGTTTAATTATGAGTATAATAACAAGTGTAGTTTTAACAGCAGTACAAATTAGCGGTGATGAAAACGGGGAGTGTGTACTTCTAAGCGTATCTCCATTAGAAGAATATGTTGATGGAAAGCCTAGTGGAAAAGTAGTAGGTCAAAAGTATCATATAGTATGCCCTAATAATAAATATGAGAAATTTATTGTAAAGATAAAGGGTAAGCAAATGATTACTAATGACCAGATACAGCAGGCAGGTGGACAAGTTAGGGTTATCTTTGATAATCTAACTGGAAAGTTTTATAGAACTAATAGCGGTGAATATGCCCTTAGTTGTAATGCGGATAGTGCGGAGGTGATAAAATAATGTGGTTCTTAGAATGGTTGCTTGGTATTATTACTTTTCCAATAACTTGGTTTTGGAACTCTTATAAGCGATTAAAAGAAACCAGAGATGTAAAAAGGCTAATTATATTTTTTGTACTATCCCTAAGCGGCTTTGCTATATTGGCAGGTGCTTTACTATGGCTTATATTATGGTTAATTACTTTCCATATAGAGGTGATAGTGATAATTAGTGTTGTATGTTGGCTGTTTGCTTATGTAAAAGCAAAAATGGACAAACCAACAGAAGAAGAACCAACCATATCACAAGAATTGCTGGAATTAGAGGAACAGGCTATTAAGGCATATCCAACAATGAGAAATATAATCTATCAGACTTTAAAAAGCTGTGCTGAAAATATAGGTGGAATAGTGCCTAGAGTTTTGGCAGATATAGAAGTTTTGGAAAGTCATTATGTTATTTCTCAAAATATATGTTTCTACCAGTTTAGACTGGAAAAAACTGATATAAGAACCAGATACCAGAAAGAAGAAATTACTGAATTTATAAGTATTCTTCAAGCTGAAATCAATAGAAAAATTCAAAATAAAGACTTTCCGACATTAGCTATGGAGAAGTTCATAGACTCATACGGTAATATATATGACGCTGTATATATTGATGTAATTGAAGATATGGACAGAAACTTCCTAATACAATCTGTCTTTTATAGTCCTCAATATGCTGAATATCTAAGACAAAAGAAGATGGTACAGCAGGAAAGTAAGACAGTATCTAATATTCCTGACGCTAAATGGAAGTATAAATAATGCGTTGGGGGTATAGTAAAGGGAGTGAGAGGAGCAATCCTTTCCCCCTAGACTTAAAAATCAGTAGTTATTGCCATGCTCTTATAACTGGTGCTAGCAACTCTGGAAAAAGTTATGCACTATTATATTTGTTAGGGTGCTTACTTCAAGATGATTCTAAGATAGTTGTTTACTTCTGCGACTTTAAGAACTCAAAAGACTTTGAATTTTTGAATGGCTATGAACACTATTATAAGGGAAATGAATGTTATGATGGTGTGATGGAATATTATAATAGCTTTTGCAATGCAAGAGAGCAGAGAGATGAAAACAGAAGGCATATTTTGATTTTTGACGAATATCCAGCTTGTATCAACTATTTTACAACTAAGGATAAACAGGAAAAGACAAAGAAAGCAACTGATATTATAAGTGTGGTATCAGAAGTTCTAATGCTTGGGCGTGGCATATCTTATGGTGTATGGATTGTTACACAGAGAGCAGACGCAAGTTTATTTGCAAATGGGGCTAGGGATAACTTTATGATAATTGTCGGACTTGGAAGAATGAGTAAGGAACAAAAAGGTATGGTATTTGCTGGGGAAGAAGTACCGCTAAAGATTTATCATCAAGGAGAAGGCTGTATATTGGCGGATGGTTATCCATTGATGGAAATATATTATCCTAGGATTACTAATGTAGTAGATTGGAAAAAGCATATAAAAGAAATATTGAAATGATATGCTTGAATTACAATCTCCCCTGCCCTTGCTCTCCGCAAGGAGAGCAAGGGCAGGGGAATTAAAAGTGAGTTGCCAGTATTACCAACTCACTAAGGTAACTGTAAAAATACTATACAAAGCCTTTAATAATAAGGAAAATTTGTTACACAATATATTGTAACAAAGAAAGGAACTGTAAAAAGTGGGAAGATTTTCTAAGGATTATAAAGCTAGGGCTTGGATAGGAACTTTCCATATTGCTAATATGGAGAAAGGGGGGTTAAAAGAAGAAGATTATAAAGAGCCTAGTAAACTGGCTGATTTCATAACAACTAAATGGGAACAGAGCGGAAAAGGCAGAGTATGCGGTGTATCTGTATGTATTAGTGAAAGTGGCTGCTATCATGCACATATGGCACTATACGGAAATTTGAGTACACTCGGTAATGTTAGTAAGGTAATGTGTGACGCTCATATTGAGCCACAAATGGGTGGAAAGAAAGAATTAAAAGGCTATCTGTTAAAAGAACCGCCTTATGATGAAAAAGGTGAAAAAGTCTTATATACAATAGGAATTGAACATATACAAGACAATAAAAGAAAAAGAAGTGATTTAGATGATATAGCAGATTTAATAGATAAAGGCTATACACCTAATGAAATAATGGAAAACTTTAAATATCGCAGATATGAAAAAATGATAAAATCAGCATATATCGATAAAAGAATAAAAGATACACCTATAATAAAAGATATGCACAATGAATGGCATGTAGGACAGAGCGGAAGTGGCAAAACTTTTTATTATACTAAGCTATGTGAAAAATATTCTAAAGAAAAAGTATATATGGCTACAGATTTTGAAAATGGGGGCTTTGACTTTTATATAGAGCAGGGAGCACCGCCCATAATATTTATGGATGAATTTAAAGGTAATATGAGATTTAGCCAGCTCTTAACTATACTGGATAAGTATAGTAGAACTCAAATTCATTGCAGATATACAAACACTTATTGTTTGTGGAACTCCTGTATAATAACTTCTATATTTCCGCCAGATGAAGTTTATTCTATGATGGTTGATGATGATAAGAAAAGCAGAGATAAAATAGAACAGCTATTAAGGAGATTAGATTTAATAGTATTTCATTATATTGAAGATGGTGAGTATAAGACCTATTCTATACCAGCAAGTGAATATATAAACTATGAGGATTTGAAAAGAAGGGCGTTAGCAGACAAAGAAGGGTTTATAAAGGTTTTGGATAGTGATATATTACCATTTGAATAGATTATTAAGCACGAAAAGAAAGGAGAGATATATATAGAAGAAAAGGTAATAAGACAGTCTGATTTATATGATATTCTACCTTTTGGTAAGACGAAGATAAAACAACTTATAAAGTCGGGAGAGCTACCACTAGTTAAGGTAGGAAAAGACTATATAACTACATATCATTTACTTGAAAAGTGGATAGAAAAGCATATAGGGGAAGAAATATATTTCTAAATGTAGTAATGTAAGGGTTTATGTGATATAATTATCTAATAGTTACATAAATCCTACATTGTTCTTTATTTAGGAGGATAAATTGAACAGTGTAACAAGTATAATTAGTAGTATGACTATTAGACAGAGAAAGAATGGACTTTATGAGGGTAGGATTTCTAATGATGGAATTAGAAAGAGTTTTTACGGATATACCAAAGCTGAAATAAAAAACAAAGCTAAATCTTACTTGATGAAGGTTGAAAATGGTTTCTCTGAACCTAAAAAAATTCTGCTAAGTGACTACATTGAATATTGGCTAAAAACTTATAAACTGAATAAGATAGAACCACCATCATATTATAGGCTTTATTCTGTATATGAACATCAGTTAAAAGATACAATAGGGCTAAAAATGATGGGAGATATTAAAGCAAGAGACATACAAAACTTTATAGACGAGATGGCTAATCCATCAAACGGTAAAATAAAACCTCTTGCTATATCTGGTTTAAAGAAGATTATTCAGTTATTAAATCCTTGTTTTAAAACTGCAATACAAGAGGGTATATTATTCTTAAACCCTTGTGATGGTGTTACCTTACCAAAAGAAAGTTGTATTAAGACACCTACAAAAAAACAAATCTCTTTATCAGATGACGAAATTGAAAAATTTAAGGAGGTTGCATTAGAGAAGTATAAGTCAACTGCGGAATATTGCAGTAGAGATTTTTTAGTACTTCTCCTTATAGTCAATTTGGGGTTAAGAGTTGGAGAGATGTTGGCTCTTAGTTGGAGTGATATAGACTTTGAAAACCATATAGTTTATATAAATAAAACTCTTCAATCGGATATTAGAAATTTTGAAGCAAAAGAGGGAGAGAAGAAACTATATAGCAGAATAAAAAACTCAACTAAGACAAATGCAGGAATGAGGGTTATTAGTTTAAATGATTCAGTAATGTCATACTTAGAAGAATTAAGGGCGTATGATAAGCGAAATAATATTGTTTCTGATTATGTTGCTTGTACTACGGCAGGAACATTGAACAGAGCAAGAAACTTACAGAGAAGTTTAGAAAGATTATTAAAAAAAGCTAACATTGATAAAAAAGTATCATTGCATACATTAAGGCATACTTTTGGCTCGTATCTTCTTAGAAAAGGTGTAGGAATTGAAGTTATAAGTAAACTGATGGGACACGCAAGAATAACAGTTACATATAACAAATATATTCACACTATCAAGGAAGAAGAAGCCAAAGCAATGAATATGATAAGGATATGTTAAGCTGGGGTATAGGTGGGGTATTTCAAAGGTTTTCAATTAAAGAATGCGATAAAATCAGGGTTTTTAAGGCTAAAATCTATTGTCGACTCCCCTCAGCTCCATTAGATTGTGTATATCCGAACTCTGTATCAGATACTTTGTTCTTTGTAAAACATTGTTTTGGATATATATTGTATAAGTATGATTAAAGTAATAATAGTTGAACCCCGGAGAGAAAGATGTTCTTTTCTTTCCGGGGTTCGTGTTATGATATGATTTTTGCAAGTTAATTTCTAGTCTTTCTTCTACTTAGTTCCTGATGGGTACTGTAGTATGCTTTTTTATCAATATACATATTGGTATCCAGTTTATGTATAAACTCATCAAAACTTTCAAGTTCGGGGTCATACTCGCCAAGACCGAAGGAGAGGGATAAATTATAATCTCTATTTGGCAAAGAATTTATCTTACTCAGTTCTGTGATTATTTTTTCTTTAAGCTGTAACAAGCACTCGATTCCTTTGTTTTCTGTAAAAATGATAAACTCATCACCTGCGTAGCGTATGGCATAATCATGGTCTTCTATTGATTCATATAAAATAGCAGCAACTTCTATAAGGGCATGATCGCCTGCATTGTGTCCACAGGTATCATTTATATATTTAAATTGGTTGATATCAAGCATTATTCCGCCATGCATAGAAGTGTAAAGTTTGGAACTAAAAAGGTAAGCACGATTTAAAAGACCGGTGAGTCTGTCTATATAAGCATTTTCTTTCTGTATACTCATAAAGGTATTACATAGACCTACGGCGACACTGACCCAGCCGGTAGTGAGCCCGTAGAATAAAGTTTGAGCAAGATAGCCTGTAAGAACCGGAAATAAAAATACTCCGACAGGAAAGAAATTTACATATTTTTTATGTCTGAAAGTAATATGAATATATGCACTGTATAGTATGTAGCATATGGAGATAAAAGAAAATACATAGGCTAGAGGAGTGCGTCTATAAATATTATCATCACCTATTGTAAAAACCAAAGGTATGAATAGATTAATTAGGGTAATTGATGACATTATTATTGCGGGAATAGAGAGAAGTTTAACCTTTCTTTTGGTCTTAGCGGTTTCACCGTAAAGATGAAAAATAATAAAAGAATTCCAGAGAAGACAGATAGAAATAGTGGCAAGGAAGGTGATGGTATTACCAAGTAAGTTTGCAATACGAAATGTTGCACCCGGTTTTCCATCTGAAACAAAAATTACGACATCAAAAAAGCAGGCAATGGCTACTATTATTAGCATATACCTAAGCATATTGTAATCAGCCTTCTCGTTCTTTAAGATTGAAGCATTGCAGATTATTATAGACAGTACAAGAGCTATACCTACTGCACTTGCGACATACACATGCATAATATTCATAAATCATACCCATTATTATATATTGGGATAATTATTACATATATACGGTACAAATTCAATATGGGAAAGTGCTCAAATATATGTCTTGTAACCGTCAAAAAATAGGGATTTATTGAAAAAATAAGCTGTTTGTGCTAGAATAACCCGTGGAGAGTATCTGTGACAAAAAGGGAAACTCCCTAAATATAAAACCGATAACCGAAAATCGGAAATATACGAAGGGAGGTGGTGTTGATGACTGCTTATGAAATCATCATGATTCTCATAGGGATAATAGCTTTGCTAATATCCTTTGGCGGTTTTCTAATCGCCATTCTTACTTATCTTAGTAAGAGAAAGTAAGTTACCAGCTTGTCGCAAGCAAGCTGAGTAGTCTGTAAAAAGATTAATCATGCTTGGGGAGTATTCATTTTGAAATGGATACTCTCCTCTCCATAAATATAGCATATTATAAATTTATTTTCAAGATACAGTATTTCAGAAAGGCAGATATCATGGGTATATTTACAGGAAAAACTTTACTTATAACAGGTGGAACAGGCTCCTTTGGACATGCGGTAATGGATAGATTTCTCTCTACCGATATAGGCGAAATAAGAATATTTTCAAGAGATGAAAAGAAACAGGATGATATGAGGCATGAGTATCAGGCGAAAATGCCTGAAGTTGCTGAGAAAATCAAATTTTACATCGGAGATGTAAGAGATATAAATTCAGTGAAAAATGCTATGAATGATGTAGATTATATCTTTCATGCAGCGGCACTTAAGCAGGTTCCTTCCTGTGAATTTTTCCCTATAGAAGCGGTTAAAACAAATGTGTTGGGAACAGAGAATGTGCTTAATGCGGCTATAGAAGCAGGTGTTAAGAGTATAATATGTCTTTCAACAGACAAGGCAGCTTATCCTGTAAATGCAATGGGTACAAGCAAGGCTATGATGGAAAAGGTTATAGTAGCCAAGTCCCGTACGGTAGAGCAGTCAAAAACAAAAATCTGTTGTACCAGATATGGTAATGTAATGTGTTCGAGAGGCTCGGTTATTCCACTTTGGATAGACCAGATACGAGCAGGAAATCCGATTACTGTTACAGAGCCTTCTATGACAAGATTTATTATGTCGCTTGAAGAGGCAGTTGATTTGGTGCTTTTTGCATTTGAAAACGGGGAAACAGGAGATATCCTTGTACAAAAGGCTCCGGCTTGTACAATAAAGGTACAGGCAGAAGCAGTTTGTGATTTATTTAACGGGGATAAAGCTGCGATTAGACAGATAGGAATAAGGCATGGTGAAAAGATGTATGAGACTTTACTTACCAATGAGGAGTGCGAGAGGGCTATAGACCTAGGTAAATTTTACAGAGTGCCATGCGACAGCAGAAATCTTAACTATGATAAATATTTCACAGAAGGAAACACTGAGAGAGCAAAACTAACAGAGTTTAACTCAAATAACACAGAGCTTCTTGATGTCGAAGCAGTAAAGGTTAAGCTTATGGAACTTAGCTACATAAGAGAAGAACTTGAGAAGAACGGAGTAAATAGCTAACTTAGGTTTGTTATAGTATTTATATAAATAGAAGTTTAAAAGGCATAGAATAGGATTAGATAAATAATATGAATATATTGGTTACAGGTGCTAAAGGCTTCGTAGGCAGAAATCTGGTTGAAAATCTTAAGTGCATAAAAGATGGTAAAAATACTACAAGACCTGAACTTAAGATTGATGAAATCTTTGAATATGACTTAGAATCAACCAAAGAACAGCTCTTTTACTTTTGTGAGAGGGCTGACTTTGTATTTAATCTGGCAGGAGTAAACCGCCCTCTTGATGTTTCCGAGTTTATGGAGGGGAATTTTGGTTTTGCTACAGATTTATTAAATGAGTTGAAAAAGCATAAAAATACCTGTCCTGTAATGCTTGCCTCCTCTGTGCAGGCTACTCTTACCGGAAGATTTCAAAATTCCGAATATGGTAAATCAAAGCTTGCCGGAGAGGAGCTTTTCTTTAACTATGGTAAGGATACAGGAGCAAAGGTGCTTGTATATAGGTTTCCTAATTTATTCGGTAAATGGTGCAGACCTAATTATAACTCGGCAGTAGCTACATTTTGCTATAATACAGCCAATGATTTGCCATTACAGATAAATGACAGAAATACGGAACTTGAACTTTTGTATATAGATGACCTGATGGAAGGGCTTTTGGATGCACTTGAGAACAAGGAGAAATACTGCGAATATGAGGGAGTAGAGGCGGTAGCAAAAGAAAATGGGAAGTATGCCTATATTCCTGTTACTCATAAAGAAACCCTAGGAAACATAGTAGATACATTAGAAAGCTTTAAGAAACAGCCGGAAACCTTGATTATGCCTGAAATCCCAATAGGAAGCTTTGCAAAGAAGCTGTATTCAACATATTTATCTTATTTACCAAAAGAAAAAGTAAGTTTTCCGCTTAAGATGAATACAGACAACAGGGGAAGCTTTACAGAGCTGTTAAAGACCACTTCCTGTGGACAGTTTTCAGTAAATATAAGCAAGCCCGGTATAACAAAGGGAGAGCACTGGCACAATACCAAATGGGAGTTTTTCATAGTTGTTTCGGGTAAGGCTCTTATACAGGAGAGAAAGATAGGAACTGATGAGATATTGGAGTTTTATGTAAGCGGTGAGAAAATAGAGGCTGTACATATGCTTCCAGGCTACACCCATAATATTATAAATTTGTCTGATACAGAGGACTTGATTACTCTTATGTGGGCAAATGAAAGCTTTGACAAAAACAGACCGGATACTTTCTCAGAGAAGGTAGAGAGGAAATAAAGCTGATGACGATAGATGAAGTTCTGGCATTTGAAGAAATGCAGATTTTTGAAAGAAAAAGTATAAATGTAGATGCTAAAGCGTTGGCTATTTCCCTTGTTGCATTTGCCAATGCTGATGGAGGGATTGTTGCTATTGGCATATCTGACAAGACAAAGAGAATAGAAGGAATCGACTTTGAGACAGAAAAACTGAATGAACTTTTGAGAGTTTCTTTTGATTATTGTCATCCAACTATTTCTGTAATGCTTGAAAAAGTTCCCTGCATTGATTACAAAGGCAGAAAAAATCATATTATGCTTATGAAGGTAGATGCAAGCCCTCAAGTGCATTCCAATCAGGCTGATGAGGCATATTTCAGAGTAGGAGATAAGTCCAAGATTTTAAGATTTGAGGAGAGACTTCAACTCACATACGATAAGGGAGAGAGGCATTTTGAAGATAAGCCTGTTCCGGAAGCGGAAATATCTGATATTGATTTAAGTTTGGTTAAAGAATACACAGAAAAAATTGGATACAATAAATCTCCTATGGAATATTTAAAGCAAAATAAGGGCTTCGTCAAAGAAAAAGACGGCAAACTTCAGATAAGCAGTGCTGCAATTCTTCTATTTGGTAAAAATCCACAGGACTTTTTTCCTCGTGCAAGAGTAAGGTTTATAAGGTATGAAGGTACTGAAGAAAAAGTTGGCAGAGAAATGAATGTCATAAAAGACGTGATATTTGAAGGTACTATATTAAAAATGATACAGGATTCAGTAAAATTTCTTAGGACACAGACTAAAGAAAGAACTTATCTTGGAAGTGATGGAAGATTTGTAAATGAGGAGGAATATCCCAAATTTGTCCAGCAGGAGATAATAGTAAATGCTGTTACACATCGTTCATATAATATAATGGGTACAGATATACAGATAAAGATGTTTGATGACCACATATCGGTAGAAAGCCCTGGGAGACTGCCTGGGGTAGTTAAGGTGGACAATATCTGGCATACACATTTTTCCAGAAATCCTAAAATTGCAGAGTATCTGAAAGCTTATGAGTATGTGAAGGAATATGGAGAGGGAGTGCCCCGTATGTCCAAGGAACTTGAAGATGTAGGACTTAACAGACCACAGTATTATATGGACGCTTTTATGCTTAAAACGGTAGTATACAATAATTTCGTAGATTTACAAAATGAGCGTTTAAAAGAGAAAAGAATAACGATTGACAGGAAAAATGAACGGTTAAAAGATAAAAAAACAACGATTGACAGGAAAAATGAACGGTTAAAAGATAAAAAAACAATAATCAGCAAGAAAAATGAACGATTGAAAGAAAAATGGATGATAGCCAAAGTTGAAGAAGCTTATAATAAAGGAAATATTACTGCGACAGTATATAATAATGTATTAAAAATATTGATGGAATTTAAAGACACAGATATTATTGGTAGGAAAGAAGTCAGAGAAAAACTTGGGTATAGCGACTCAAAAGCAGCAAGGATTATTGAAAAAATGCTGAGATTAGGTCTTCTGAATGTGCTTCATAAAGCAGGTAAGGGAAAATATAGACTTAAAAATGAAAACGAGGAATAATAATGAAAACAGATTACACAGATATAAGTTTTGCGAACAATGGTAAATTAAAACTGCTTATAATAGTAGGTACAAGACCTGAGATTATAAGACTTTCAGAGGTTATTAAAAAATGCAGGCTTTATTTTGACTGCATCTTAGCACATACAGGGCAGAACTATGATTACAACTTAAACGGTATTTTTTTCAAAGATTTAAAACTTGATGATGCAGAAGTATATATGGATGCGGTGGGAGCTGACCTTGGCGAAACTGTTGGCAATATAATTGCGGCTTCATATAAACTTATGGTAAGTCTTAAGCCGGATGCACTTCTTATCTTAGGAGATACCAACAGTTGCCTTTCAGCTATATCTGCAAAAAGACTTCATATCCCTATCTTTCATATGGAAGCAGGTAACAGATGTAAAGATGAATGTCTGCCGGAGGAAACAAACCGCAGGATAGTTGATATTATTTCAGATGTAAACTTAGCTTACTCGGAGCATGCCAGAAGATATCTTGCAGAATGCGGACTTCCTAAAGAAAGGACTTATGTTACAGGCTCCCCTATGGCAGAGGTACTTAGAGCAAATTTAGCTGAAATTAAGTCTAGTGACATACTTACAAAACTTAAGCTTGAAACAGGTAGATACATACTTCTTTCTGCGCACAGAGAAGAAAATATAGATACAGAGGAGAACTTTACCTCGCTTTTTAAGGCAGTTAATAAGCTTGCTGAAAAATACAATATGCCTGTACTTTATTCCTGTCATCCAAGAAGCAGAAAGAGGCTTGAAGAGTCAGGATTTAAACTTGACAGCAGGGTTATAAGGCATGAGCCTTTGGGATTTCATGACTACAATAAGCTTCAAATGTCAGCTTTTCTGGTGGTTTCAGACAGCGGAACCCTTCCGGAAGAAAGTTCATTTTATATAAGTGAGGGAAATCCTTTCCCTGCTGTCTGCATAAGGACTTCTACAGAGAGACCTGAAGCGCTTGACAAGGGAGACTTTATACTTGCAGGAATAGATGAAAAGAGCCTTTTACAGGCAGCAGATACAGCGGTAATGTTAAAGAAAAATGGGGACTTTGGACTCCCTACACCTGCTTATATGGACGAGAATGTGAGTGATAAGGTGGTTAGGATAATTCAGGGCTATACCGGGGTTGTGAATAAGATGGTGTGGAGGAAGTAAAAAATATACAAAATGTATTTATTTTTGCATGCGCAATGTGCTATAATCTCCTTATAGGAGGAATGAGTTATGAAAAATATATTTTTAGTAAATTATAGAGTAAAAGGAATTAAGACTTTGGAAGAAGAAGTATCGCTTTCCTTTTATAAAAAGACAATAACTATGCCGATAGATACAAAAGGGTATAATATAAAGGGAATATATGGAATAAATGGTTCTGGCAAGTCTGGAATTATTGCTTCGGTAGATATATTGAGAAATTTACTTGTTGATGATAGTTGTCTTAACAACCCAATGTTTCAAAAAAACTTGGAGGCTATCGTTAATAAGAAAACCAAAGAATTATTTATTGGAGTTATTTTTTTGGCTAAGTACAATGAAGAGGCTTACCTGTATAATTATGAATTAATGCTTAAAAAGAACGGAGTAGGTGAATTTACTATTAATACGGAAAAAATATCTTATAAATCAGCAACAGCTAGAAAAAAGGAATTCACCTGTTTTTTGGAAGTTAATAAAGGGATAATAGTTCATATCGATACAGATAATGAGAAGTTTAAAAATATTGTTATTCAAAAGACTGCCAATTTGCTATCAAAGTCTTCAGTATCATCATTATTCTTTAGGAAAAAATTTTTTACTTCAGAAAATATAAAAGAAAGATCTCTTACAAAAAATATATGGGAATTGCTTTTTTTTGGAGCTAAAATAAACATATATTTGGATCAATCGGATAATCATACAGACTATCTTTTGTATAATATGCTTAATAATTCTATGGTATCTGATATGGATGATTCATATGTTGACTCGTTGCGTAAAAGTGCTTTGAAAATGAATCGATACCAAGGTGATAGGATTGCTTATCATACTATTATGGTTCCCAAAACTGATTATGAAGAATACACAAAGACAATTGAGAAGTTAAAAAAATTTATTCAGATATTTAAATCCGATCTTACAGATATTGAAATTGACAGAAAAGAGAATGGTGAATTGTACTCTTGTAACTTAAACATGGTATATGGAGAGTATTCAATAAATACAGAATTTGAGAGTACAGGCATAAAGAAACTTATAAATCTTTTTGTATATCTGCAAAACATGGTACAGGGAGGAATTGTATTTATAGATGAATTCGATTCAAACCTGCATGACGTGTACTTATGTGCCTTACTTGAATATCTAATGGAGTATGGTGAAGGGCAGCTTTGTTTTACAACTCATAATGTCGGGCCGATGGATGTTTTAAAGAGAAATAAGAAGTCTATAGATTTTTTGTCCATAGACCATAAGATTTATCCTTGGACAACAAATGGCAATTATTCTCCTTCAAAGCTTTACAGAAATGGTATGATTGAAGGTTCTCCATTTAATGTTGACTCCATTGATTTTATTGGGATATTTGATTAGATAGCGAAGAGTAATTCGGTAGGTGCGAATTTTTGATAATATACTATGATTCGATAGTGGAGGATGACTGATAGTGGGGATGCAATTAATTTTTGTTGTTGAAACCAATAAAAAAAGTAAGTCTGATTGGATATATATTAAAAATACAATTGATAGATTTTACAAATATGATAAGGCACATTTAAAATTATCAACAGTATATATGGATGGTAAAACCAATTATCTGTATAAGGAGAAGGAAGTTAAAACACTGATTTCTCAATATAACGGAGCTTCTACAAATAATCAAACTGCAGTAATTTATTGCTTTGATTGTGATGATTATGATACAAAATGTGAAGATGCTGAGTTCTTAAAGAAAACACAGGATTTTTGCAGACTTGGAAGCTATGAGTATGTATGGTTTTGCAAAGACATTGAGAGAGTTTATTTAGGGAGAAAAGTATCAGACAACCAAAAGAATAAAGAAGCGGCCAAATTTATGGCAAATAAGTTAATTTATGAAGTAAGTGAGAGTAAATTATTAGGGGAAAACTTAGCCTCTAATATGAGTAATATATTAAGTGTGCTTGATAAATTTAAGCCATATTTGGTAAGGGAATAATAAACAAAATCAAAACTGTAAAAAATAAGTGCAGATTCTAAGAAGGCTCTTTGAGTAATTGTAGAAATAAGATGTATAGTATGTGAAAAGGAGTGACAATGAAAGTCCTTATGATTAACTCGGTCTGCGGCATAAAAAGTACGGGAAGAATAGCTACTGACCTTGCAGATATGCTGACTGAACAGGGACATACAGTAAAGATTGCATATGGAAGAGAATCTGTTCCCAAAAAATATCGCAAATATGCAATAAGGATAGGAACAGACTGGGATGTAAGACTTCATGGGGGAGTGGCCAGAATTCTTGATAACGCAGGCTTTGGAAGCAGAAAGGCTACACTTAAGTTTATTGACTTTATTAAAGAGTTTGCACCCGATATTATACACCTTCATAATCTTCATGGATATTATATAAATGTAGAAATATTATTTGAATTTTTAAAAGAATATAATAAACCGGTTGTATGGACTTTGCATGATTGCTGGGCATTTACAGGACATTGCTCATATTTTGATTTACATAAATGCTATAAATGGCAGACTGGATGTTGTGAATGTCCCCAGAAAAAAGAATATCCGGCAAGTTTACT
Source organism: Catonella sp. (assembly GCF_052169795.1). GTDB lineage: Bacteria > Bacillota > Clostridia > Lachnospirales > Lachnospiraceae > Catonella. The sequence goes on along the minus strand of NZ_JBQNBU010000018.1, from coordinate 15,404 downwards.
GTTCGACAACAGTAGAAAAAATTATATCCACAAAAAGAAGGATTTTCAGGGAGTTAATAAGCTGATTGTTGTAACTCCTTCTCAGTGGCTTGCAAATCTTGTTAAAGAATCCTTCTTACAAAAATATGAAACTAGAGTAATTAATAACGGTATAGATTTAACACTTTTTAAGCCAACCGATGGTGATTTTAGAGAAAGGTATAATTTAGAAGATAAAATTATAGTTTTAGGGGTTGCAAGTGCCTGGGGAGTGAGAAAGGGACTGGCAGATTTTATAGAATTAAGGAAGCTTTTAGATAGCAGATATGAAATAGTTCTGGTTGGAGTAAGTGAAGAAGACAAGGATATACTGCCTGAAGGGATATTGGGAATTACAAGAACAGACTCGGTTAAGGAATTGGCAGAGATTTATACTACTGCTGATATATTTGTAAATCTAACTTATGAAGACAACTATCCAACGGTAAATCTTGAGGCACAGGCTTGCGGAACCCCGGTACTCACTTATAGAACCGGTGGGAGTGTGGAAAGTGTACCGGATGAACAGGTTGCGGAACAGGGAAATTTACAGAATATAGTAGAGCTGATTGAAAAATATGAAGGTAAAGGGGCATCAATTCAGAGTTTTTATGATAAAAATATAGCATTTGAAAAATATATCGAATTATATGAGGAGATATGGTGAAACAGAGAATATTATACCTTACCAATATTCCATCCCCTTACCGGGTGGAATTTTTTAATGAACTTACAAAATATATGGATGTAACTGTGGCATTTGAATTAAGAAATGCAAAAAACAGGGATGAAGGCTGGCAGAGTGAGGAAAGCTATAAGTTTAAGGCTGTATTTATGAAACAGCTTATAACAAGGACAGAGTCCGCATATTGCCCGGAAGTATTTAAACTGCTTAAAGAGTTTAAAAATGATATTATAGTGGTGGGGGGATATGCTACACCTACGGGAATGGCGGCAATTCTCTATCTTAAAGCTAAGAAAATACCGTTTTATTTGAACTGCGATGGGGGATTCATTGGTAATGACAGCCTATTTAAAAAGAAAATTAAGGCATTTTTCATTGGCTCGGCAAATTATTATCTCAGTACGGGAGTGGGAGCGGATAAGTATTTGGTGTACTATGGAGCTAAAAAAGAAAGAATTTATCATTATTCATTTTCATCTCTTAGAGAAGAAGATATTGAAGCTACAGTTAAGACTGAAGATGAGAAAGTAAGCTTAAGAAAAGAATTAGGTATAACCGGGAAAAATATGATAGTTTTTGTGGGCAGCTTCATACACAGAAAAGGAATAGATATACTCTTAAAAGCCTGTAAGGGTAAGGAAGATACTGCTGTTGTGCTGGTTGGAGGAAGTGATATATCAGGTTACGAAGAGGTTATTTCTTCCAAATTAAAAAAATATATCTATCCGGTTGGATTTAAGAATAAAGAAGAAATAAAAAAATATTATCAGGCAGCAAACCTTATGGTTTTACCTACAAGAGAGGATATTTGGGGATTAGTGGTTAATGAGGCTATGGCACAAGGACTTCCGATTGTCACAACTAATCGCTGCCTCGCAGGGTTAAGTCTTGTTGAGAATGATAAAAATGGCTATGTAGTACCTGTTGAAGATGTAAATGCTGTAAAGGATGCTATAGAGAAGATTTTTGAAGGGGATAATGCAGTGGAGTTTGGCAAGAAAAGCCTTGAGAAGATAAGAAATTATACAATAGAAAAAATGGCAATGGAGCACAGGGATATATTTGAAGGCAGGTAAGATTTGATAAGTTGATTAAGAGGTTTAGATATGATAAAATTAAATATTATGGTATTGAACCACATTGCTTCAAAGCTTGCTATAAAGAAGGGTGATTGTTAATGAGAGTAATCTATGTGTCGAATCTTTGTCTGCCACAGGTGTATGAAGGTTTGTTTGAAGATAAGAGGTATAAGTCATCAGAGGCGGTACAAAAATATCACCGTATAATGGTGGAAGGATTTGCACTTAATGACCGGGAGGTTATATCTTTAGGGGTGGTTCCTGCAAACAAGAATGTAAGTAAAAAGTTTATTTCCTTACCTGCAGGAGAGTTAAATGGAGTTAAGTATAAACACCTAAAGACTATTAATTTACCTATAATTAAGCAGTTATTAAATGCAGTAGGTGTTTATTTTAATATAATAAAATTGGGGAATAAGAAAAATTCTTTTGTAATCTGTGATGGGCTTAGTTATTTAGCATCTAAGGCTGCAGTTTTAGCTTGTAGACTAAAGAGAGTTAAGTCGGTTGTTATAATTACAGACTTACCGGAATTTCTTGTAGGAAATAATAAAAGGGCTGTAAAAAGATATAAAATACTGTTTGATAAGTTTTTAGCTTATGTAGTCTTAACTGAAAAAATGGCAGTCAGACTCGGATATACTGATAAACCTTATGTTGTGCTGGAAGGGCAGGTTGACAGCCGTGAAGAGAGAGAAATTACAAGGCATAAACAGTATAATAAAAAAATAGTTATGTATGCAGGAATTGTACAAAGATTATATGGACTTAAAAATCTTGTGGAGGGTTTTATAAAGGCGGATCTAAATGATTATGAGCTTCATATCTATGGAAATGGAGATTATGCAGAAGAGATTGATAATATAAGTGAAGTACATAAAAATGTAAAACATTTTTCTTCACAGCCAAATTCTACAATAGTAGAAAAAGAGAAAGAGGCATATCTGTTGGTAAATCCAAGACCTACAACTGAGGAGTATACCAAATACTCGTTTCCTTCTAAAAATATGGAATATATGGTTTCGGGAACTGCTGTGCTTACTACCGCTCTTCCGGGAATGCCGGAGGAATATAAACAGTATGTGTATTTGATAGAGGATGAGAGTGTGGAAGGAATCAGCAATGCTTTTAAAAATATAGCGAAACTTAGTGATGAAGAAGTGGTCAATAAGGGTAGGCTGGCAAGAGAATTTGTATTATCCGAGAAAAATAATAAGATACAGACTGAAAAGATAATTGAACTTATAAACAGAATTGAATAAGATTCTTATGAAAGGGAAATAATGAAGGGTAAGATTCGAGTCCTGTGGCTTTGTAATACTATTATTCCACAGGCAGCTGCTAAGCTGGGGGTAAATACAGGTACCGGTGGAGGCTGGCTGAATCAACTATCGGATATATTTGATAAAAGGGAAGATATAGAGCTTTGCATAGCAGCACCCTATTTAAAAGGAAATGACTTAGTCCATATTAATTTTGGCGAAAACAGTGAATTTTATGGATTTCAAAAAGAGATATTAGAACCTTGGAAATATGATACTTCTGTGGAAAAAATTTTTTCTCAGATAATAGCTGAGTTTAAGCCGGATATAGTGCATATATTCGGAACTGAATTTCCACACTCATTATCCATGGTGAAGGTATTTAACAATCCGGATAGGACTGTAATTCATGCTCAGGGAATAATATCAGCAATAGCCAAGCATTACGAAGCTTTTTTACCGGGAGATATTGTTAGAAAGTATAGCTTTAGGGATTTTATACGAAGAGATAATATTGAAAAACAGAAACACAAATTTGAAATACGAGGCAAATATGAAATAGAAGCCATAAAAAAGGTAAAACATGTATTTCATAGAACAGAGTGGGATGAGGCTGTTATAAGAGATATTAATCCTAAGATAAACTTGCATTTTGCTCAGGAGATGATGAGGGAGACTTTTTATTCCGGTGCATGGAAATATGAAGAGTGTGAAAAATACAGCATATTTGTCAGTCAGGGAAGTTATCCTCTTAAAGGACTCCATATAATGCTTGAGGCATTAAAATATATAAAAGAAAGGCATGAAAAAGTAAAATTATATATTGCAGGTGATGATATAATATCGATAAGTTCTTTTAAGAAAAGACTAAAAGAAAGCTATTATAGTAAATATATCAGAGAACTTATAAAAAAATGGAATCTTACTGAAAATGTAAGATTTACCGGACCTCTTAGTGAAGAGCAGATGAAAGAAAGATACCTGAAAAGTAATGTTTTTGTATCAGCATCAAGCATTGAGAATTCTCCTAATTCGGTTGCTGAGGCTATGCTTCTTGGGATGCCAATTATTTCATCTGATGTAGGTGGATGCTCAAGTATATTAGATAATAAACAGGAAGGTATACTATATCAGGCAGATGCACCATATATGCTTGCTTACTATATAGGTAAGATTTTTGAAGATAAAGAGTTATCAATAAAATTGGGGGCTAATGCTGCTCTAAGAGCAAAAACACAATATGATAGAGATTCGATAGTGAAAGACATATTAAATAGTTATGAAGCAATGCTTGTAGAATGAAATTAAAGTTATGGATTAATATTCAATTTATACATTTGAAGATAGATAGAAAGATGGTATTTGGAGATGGAAATAACAAACTATTGTCCGATAGTTATTGCTACATTAAATAGATTTGAACATTTTAAACGGTGTGTAGAATCCTTGCAAAATTGTGAAAATGCGGACAAAACGGAAATATTCATATCGGTGGATTATCCGCTGAAGAAGGAACACAAAAACGGATATGAAAAAATACTGAACTATTTAAATGAAAATCCGCTGATGGGATTTAAAAAGGCTCATATTTATTATCAGGAAAAAAATCTGGGAGTGGTTAACAATTATAAGTTTTTGATTGAAAAATTACCTGATGACTCGGAGTGGTATATTTTTCTTGAAGATGATAATGAGTTTTCTGAGGGCTTCTTAAATTTTATCAATACAACCATAGAAAAGTTTAAGAATGACAGCAGTTTTTATGGTGTCTGCGGTTATTCCAGACTCAATAATTTTGATAAGCAACATTGGTATAAAAGTGTTGAACCAACCTATGGAACTGCTCAATCTGTGAAACTGGGCAAAGAAGCTTCAAAAGAAATAAATGAAATTTATAAAAGGATTTTGTCGCTAAAAGAGTTAATAAAAATTCACAAATGTCACAGGCTTTGCGTGGGAGCTTATGCAGATTATTTAATATATGATCCTGATGTATATTATACCCCTGAAAGAACTGTACGCCTCATTGATTATACTGTAGGATTGTGGCTTGCATTAAAAGATAACTATGTTGTACAACCTACTATTGCATATGTCAGAAATCACGGGTGTGACGGTTCAGGTGAAAACAGTGGAGTAAACAAGGCAATATATAATAATGAAATTTCAAAAAGAATGTACGATAGAAGTGATTTTATTTGTGAAAAAGGATTTGAGGTATCAAGAGATTATATTAATGATTTAAATAAAAATAGAAAAGTTGTTATAGAAAGTGCAAAAGGCTGGGTTAAAATGTTGATGATAAAAATTTTTGGATTGACTATTACGAGAAAGATATTTCATATAAAAAACAGGTAAACAGTTATAAAATATGATTGGAGAATGAGATGGATGAGGTAAAAGTTACTGTTTGCTGTCCGGCATATAATCATGGGAAATACATAAGAAAATGTTTGGAAGGCATAGTTAATCAAATTACGGATTTTAAATATGAAGTTTTAATAAGGGATGATGCATCAACAGATAATACAAGAAGTATAATTGAAGAATATGTAGAAAAATATCCGGAGCTGTTTATACCTGTTTATGAAAAAGAAAATATGTGGAATAAGGGTATTGATATACATGCATATATGAAGGAAAATGTAAGAGGAAAATACATTGCCTATTGTGAAGGTGATGATTATTGGACTGATATGCATAAGCTGCAAAAACAGTTTGATGCCTTAGAAAAAAATCCTGAGTTATCAATGTGTACACATATGACACAGTTTGTTAGTGAAGATGAGAAAGAACTGCGTGGTACACTTCCCGACAATGTTTGTAAAAGCTTAGAAACCGGAATTATATTGAGAGATGAATATGCTAAGCTTATTTATGTAGACTGTGGACATCCATTTCATACAACCTCATATTTTATCAGGAAAGAAATTTTGTTTTCTCTGATGGAGGGAGAATTAAGCAGTTTTAAAATTTGGGATTATACTGTATTGATGATAGCTTTGCTTGGAAAGGGAATATTTTATTACAATGAAAAAATGTCTGTATATAGGTGTGACAGCATTTCCAGCATAGGTACAGCACTTGACGGTAGCATATATGAAAATGAGAGTAACTATAAGTTTGCATTGAATAAGTGTAAGTTTCTTCTTGTGCTAAATGATAAATTGGAAAGAAAATATGAAGATATTATTTATAGAAGTGTTATTGAGGAGTTTTTGCATTATGCAGAGTTGTTGGGAGTAAAAAGAGTAGTGAAAGATATGAATAATTTATTTAACGGAAAAAGTTATGAGAGTTATCTGTCTAAAAACCAAAAAATAAAATTGTTTGGTTTTCGTAGATGTCCGTTATTGTTAAAGACTGTATTAAATATAAAACGCAGGTTGAAATAAGTGTGACTGATATTTTGAGTCACAAGGCAGTAATGATAAAATTGATATAAAATAAGAGGAATTAATATGATTAATGTAACTCGTTCGTCATTACCTCCTTTGGAGGAATATATTGACGAGATAAAAGGATTATGGGATTCTCACTGGCTGACTAATATGGGAGATAAACATAGGGAACTTCAAAATAAACTGGAGCAATTTTTAGATATACAAAATGTTGTATTATATACGAATGGTCATCTTGCTCTTGAGAACATTATAGCAGCTATGGAGCTGCCTAAAGGCTCAGAAATTATCACAACTCCGTTTACCTTCGTCTCGACAACACATGCTATTGTAAGAAACGGTCATATTCCTGTATTTTGTGATATAAATGAGGCTGATTATACTATAGATGTGGATAAAATAGAGGAGCTAATTACAGATAAGACGAGTGCGATACTGCCGGTTCATGTATATGGTAATATGTGCGATGTTGAAGTAATAGAGAAGATTGCAGAAAAGCATAATCTTAAAGTTATATATGATGCCGCACATGCTTTTGGAGTTAAATATAAGGGAAAGAGTAGTGCCTGCTTTGGAGATGCTTCGATGTATAGCTTCCATGCCACTAAGGTATTTAACACTATCGAGGGTGGAGCGGTATGCTTTAGGGATAATTCTTTCATTCAGATACTTAATGATTTAAAAAATTTTGGAATTAGAGGGGCTGAATCTTGTGACTATATAGGCGGCAATGCTAAAATGAGTGAATTTCAGGCTGCCATGGGGATTTGTAATCTCAGACACTTAGAAGAGGAAATATTAAAAAGGAAAAAAGTGGCTGCAAGTTACGATGAACAGCTTGGTGGAATTGATGGAATTAAACTAAATCCGGTGAAAAAGGATGTAGAAACTAATTATGCTTATTATCCGGTATTGTTTGATGGATATAAATATATGCGTGATGAAATATATGACCGACTGATGAAGGAGGACATATGTGCAAGAAAATATTTTTTTCCTTTAACCAGTGATTTTGAATGTTATAGTGATTTTCAATATGCCGGTGGAAATAAGACACCTGTTGCTAAGCATATTTCAGATAATATATTAACATTACCGATTTATGCGGATTTGAGTTTAGATATTGTTGAGAAAATATGCAATATTATTAGGACTTAAGTAAATTTATGTAGAATCTGAAGTATGAAAGAGAAGGAGGTAGTATGAGATGGTTGTAAGAGCATATTCCGGATTGATGAGTAGGATCAGAATGATCTATGATGCCTATCTAACTGTTAAAAAATATGAAAAAAATCCTAAATTGACGATTTTGTGGGATAGTGAAAGTGGCTGTAACATTCATTATTTTGATGTTTTTAAGGAAGAACAATTTACAGACATTGTTTTGGAGGTTGTTGAAGTTGATAAAGAAGGTTACTGGGAGTGGAAAAGTATACATAAATGTATATTACAAGGGAAATTTTTAGATGCATTTGCAGAAATTAAGCATAGAATATATTTAAAGGAGATGTATAAACTATATTCCAAAGGATGCGAAGTTATTAAATATAATGATTGTCCGGATACCACTTGGAGTAGTGATTTTTCAATATATAATAAGTGGAAGGAAAATAAATGGAAACAGATAGAACAGTTATGTAAGGAGCAAAAGGCAATATTTGTGTATTGCTATGAGAGTTTCATAGTTCCAAGAGATACATCCGGTATCTCTGAGATTATTAAGTTTAAGGATGAATATATTTTAGCTGCAGATAATATTATTGGCACAACAGATATGGTGGGGATACATATTAGAAGAACTGATCATGAACTTTGTAAGAAGATTAGTACTGTAGAGATGTTTGTGAAAAAAATGGATAATGAAATTGCTGAAAATAATTCGATTAAGTTCTTTTTATCCACAGATGATAAAGAGGTGGAAACCGAATTAATCAGACAGTATGGAGCGGAGCGTATAATTGTTCAGTCTGATAAAAAATGGGGCAGGACTTCAAAGGAAGAAATGGTATCAGGTATAATTGACTGTCTCTGTCTTTCTAAATGTAAAAAAATATATGGCAGTTTTTCAAGTCAATTTTCAGGATTTGCTGCAGAATATGGTAAGATACCTATTGAAATAATAAAATAGGTACTTATCGCATGATAAGATTATATGTATTTTATAAAGATTAGTGGGATGATATATAAATAGCTATGAAATGGAGCAGTTATGTTTTCTGTATTAAAGAAATTTAGCAGGCTATTAAACGGTAAGCAGAAAAGTCGTATTGTGATATTGGCGATAATTACCGTTATTGGAGCTTTTTTAGAAGTGATAGGAGTATCACTGATGCTGCCTCTTATCACAGCGATTATGCAGCCTGATATAATAAATACGAATAAATATATAGTTTATGTATGTAAAGTTTTAGACTTGCATTCACATAGAACTTTTGTGATTGTATGTATAATTGCAATTATTTTAATATTTATATTCAAGGATTTATTTTTGATTATGCAATATTATGTTCAGGCGAGATTTGTATATAATAATCAGTTTGCTACCCAGCAGAGGATGTTGAACGGATTTCTTAATCGTCCATATGAATATTTTTTAAATGCAGAGTCAGGAGAGATACTTAGGGTAATACAGTCAGATGTACCTACTACTTATGTTTTGCTGACAACAATACTAAGTATGTTCACGGAAGTGACTGTTTCAGTTGCAGTTTCAATTACCATTTTTATTATAGACCCTGTGATGACATTATTTGTAATTATTATGATGGCTGCGGTTGTCATTGCCATTTCTAAATTTGTAAAGCCCATTTTGAAAAAGAAAGGTGAGGAAAGACAAATACATGCTTCACTTACATATAAATGGCTTATACAGAGCATAACGGGAATAAAAGAGGTAAAAGTTGCAGAAAAAGAGGACTTCTTTGAGAAAAATTTTACTATAAGCGGAAGAAAATATATCAGTGCTGAAAAATGGAGTACAGTTTTTTCAAATATACCAAGGCTTATGATAGAAATGGTGTCAGTCTGCTCTACCTTGGCTTTTATAGCATTTATGATATATAAGGGAAAGGATATAGAAACTCTGGTTCCTACTTTAGGTGCGTTTGCGATGGCAGCTATGAAACTTATGCCAAGTGCAAACAGAATAGTAGTAGCTATTAACCAGATGGTATTTCAAGAGCCTTCATTAGATAAATTACTGATGGATATTAAACTATTTGAAGAGGATGAAATTAAATATGGTAAGTATAGAAAGCAGAATAAAGGTAAGATAGAAAACAAACTGAGTTTTAAGGACAAAATAGAGCTTTCAGGTATAAGTTACAGTTACCAAAATTCTGATAAACTTATACTGGATGATGCAGACATGGTAATCCCGATAGGTAAATCGGTAGGTATAGTAGGTACTTCCGGAGCAGGAAAGACTACAGCTGTAGACATACTTTTGGGTGTACTGCTTGCACAGCAGGGACAAATCCTTACAGACGGCATAAATGTAATGGAGAATTATTCTGAATGGCTTTCACATATAGGATATATACCGCAGAGCATATTTATGCTGGATGATGATATAAAGAGCAATGTGGCTTTTGGCGTAGAAGATGGGCAGCAGGATGAAGCAAGAGTATGGAGAGCATTGAAGGAAGCACAGCTGGAAGAATTTGTAAAGGGATTAAAAGATGGAATCCATACGCAAATAGGCGAACGAGGAATGAGACTGTCCGGTGGTCAGCGACAGAGGCTTGGTATAGCAAGAGCTTTATACTCAGATCCTGAGATACTTGTATTTGATGAAGCTACTTCAGCACTTGATACAGAGACAGAGGCTGCAATCATGTCAGCTATAAATAGTCTGCATGGTAAAAAAACAATGATAATAATAGCGCATAGACTGCAGACGATAAAGGATTGTGACCTGGTATATAGGGTTGGAAATGGTAAGATTATTAAGGAGTGAGGCTGGAATTTTATAAAGGATTAATATTTTTTTTGGGGGAAATCATATGCTGAAAATGAAAATAATTAAATTTGTAGCTGACCATGATAAACTGTGGTTTATACTTAGATGCTTAAAAAGAATGAAAGACAAGGACTTCGTATTTGATGTAAATCATCTTTATAATAATAGGTTTATGTACCGCTTCAAGGAATTTGGAGAAGAAAATAGAGGTAAAATTTTATATCTCATAGAAGTAAAAGATAATAAATATGGTTTCGGTGCTGTTCTTAGAAATGTTTTGCAAGAATGCCTTATTGGTGGTGATGAATTAGGTTTTTATCCTGTGGTTAAAATGTCTGATAAATGTTTTTATGCCGAAAATAAGGGATTTCTAGGTACAGACAATCCATGGGAATATTATTTTAAGCAGCCTAAGGGCATTTCTCTTGATGAGTTTAAGAGAAGTTATAGGACAACTGAAGCAACTGAAGATAATCTGGTAATTATAAAAGAGCGTTCCGGTAGAGAGAGCAAATCCGAGTTATATGTTGGGGGTTGATGTTCTTTTGGACTTATTATCTTTAGGTGAGGCGGATGGTATTATTTCAGGACTTTCTATAGTTCCGCTTTGTTCAAGAATATACAAAAGAAGCAGGGATAAGAAACATGATGATGACAGGGTTTTAAATAGCGGTTTTTGCTATGAGAATGGAATTACCTTAGATGAATGGGGGAAGTCAAATAATATACCTAAGAGTAATTTATAGAATTTGAGGAAGATAATTGATGGGATAAACGATGGGAAATAGAATATTGTTGTAAACTTCCGTTGCATTTCTCAATATATTTATCACAAGGTTAGATAGTTACAAATTATGACTTGAGGGGTATAGAAAGCCTTGACATAAAAACGCACATTGTATACAATGATACAAGTATTAGATTTTACTGCGATTGTAATGCATGGAGGCTACGAGTTAAGAATGGATAATATAGACAATTCATATGAACTTGCGGATAATTATTCTTTAAGAGGCAGAGTTTTTGGAAAGTTAAGGGAAGATATTCTCTTAGGCAAGTACAAAGAAATGGAAGAGCTTAAGGAAGTAGTTATAGGCAAAGAGTTAGGTGTGAGCAGGACTCCGGTAAGGGAGGCTCTTAGACAGCTTGAGCTTGAGGGGTTGGTTACTATTATTCCTAATAAGGGAGCATATGTAACCGGGATTTCTGATAAAGATGTGAATGATATTTTTATGATAAGGTCTTATCTTGAAGGACTTTGTGCGGCCTGGGCTTGTGAGCACATAACTGAGGAGCAGTTAGAAGAGATGGAAGAGTCTGTGTTTTTGGCGGAGTTCCATGCTAAAAAGGGACATTTCGAACAGGTAGTGGAATTAGACAATAAATTCCATAAAATATTGTACCATGCCTGTGGAAGCCGTATTTTATCAAGACTTTTAGTTGATTACCATCATTATGCACAAAAGGTTAGAAAGGTAAACCTTTCTGAAGAAAAAAGAGCTGAACACTCAATTTTAGAACATAAGAGAATAGTAGAAGCCATAAGAAATAAAAATGTTAAGGCTGCTGAGGAATATGCACACGATCATATAATGGAATCAATTAACAGAATGCATCTTGCAGAGGCAGAAGAAGAATAAAAAAGTACATGACTTTTATTGCAGATAAATAAAACAGAGGCTATGGAGAAATGAAATATTTTCTTCACAGCCTCTTTAATTAAGCTTTCTTTTTCTTATATATAGCAGTGCCTATCACCACAGTGACAGGAATAGTTATAATCAGACCTATACTTCCGGCCATTGCTCTGATTATTTCTGTTGCAATAGAATCCAGATTGATTATTTCCACAAATCTAATCTTATAAACTATAAATAGAATAATTAAATGCAGGGTAGTGCCCACATATGCAAGGATTAAAGTATTTGACATAGATCCCATCATATCTTTACCTATATTCATGCCTGAAATTATCATATTTTTTTTACTTATATCTTTATCAAGGTCATTTATTTCATAAAGTGCGGAGGCTATGGATATGGCAACATCCATGATCGCCCCTATTGCCCCTATCAGTATAGTTCCAAAAAGTATGCCCTTATAATCGAGGTTTCTAAACTGAGGTATGTAGGCAAGGCTTATGGAACTGTCATCTGCCAGACCTGTAAGATGCGCAAAGCTTCCAAACACAAAGGCTAAAATACCTGAAATTATTACGCCAAGTGAAGTGCCGATTATAGCCACAAGAGTTTTAATATTCCTTCCACTTATAATAATAAGAGTTATTATAACCACAGGTATGGAAATACCAAGTGAAGCAAGGATAGGATGCACACCTTTTATTATTAGAGGTATGTATCCGAAAAATATCATTGCTACCGCTATAACAAGTGAAATCAGAGTTTTTAGCCCCTTTATGCCACCTATAATTAAGAGCAGGGCTACAAACAGACCTACAATCAGATAAACCTGAGTATCTCTGACTTTTTCCTGTATTTTAACAGTTTCTATTTTCCCGGTATTCTCTTCTGTTGCTCTGACTAAAAGCTTGTCGCCTGTTTTAAAAATATAGTATCCGGGCATTATTCTTTCTATTGTATGTCTTATAGTCATGGTTTCGCCCTTGTGACTTCCATCTAATATTTCTATTTTAAGATGCTGGTACCTTATATCAGCTTCTAAAGAAACATTTCTTTTCTCAGCAGTATCATCATACTCTATCTCAAGAACCTTTGCTTTAAAAATGATATAATCAGTGTTTTCCATAGCCTCTGCATAATGAATTCTTATATCTTTATCGGAAGATAGTTCATCTGCATAAATTTTTATGGATAAACCAATAAGCAGAGCAAAGGTTATGGCAATCACAATGGTTATAAGAGTATAAATTTTTTTCATATATAAATCCTTTACCGATTTTAATTGACTACTATTTTTAATTAACTACTATAAGATAGCAGACTACAGAGATAAACTCAAGTATAGATTGTGTTTTTTTGTATATAATTAATAGTATTTATAAAATAATAATAAAAATTTACCAAATTAAGACATGTGTGTATTGAAAATATTTTGAATAACAGGTAAAATTTAAACTAAATTATTCATAAATGATATAATTGTTTGGAATAATTGGGTTAGAATAAAAAATATTTATAGGAGGGTTTACTATGAGAATGAAAAAAGTCTTATCAATTGCACTTGCGGGAGCTTTAGTCTGTACGGGCACAGCTTCTGTATGGGCTACAAATGCATCTAAGCAGGAGTTAAAGCTTAGAGAAGCCAATTTATTTACAGATGCTGTGAAAACTGCAGAGGATGGCAAGCTTACAAAGGGAGATGCTGTAGTTATGGTATTAGGTGCTCTTGGCTATAAAGAGGATGTAAATACCAAAGAGGATTATGTCAAGCTTAATCCGTTTGCTGATGCAACTGATGCATATAAGGGCTATCTTGGTCTTGCTTTTGATCTTGGATTTGTACAGAAAGATGATAAATTCTATGAACAAGAGGAGATAACAGAGAGAAAGTTCTTAGAAATGGTTTTAAAAGTTTTGAATTATGGTAATGCTTATACTGATACAGACAATCTGGCTGTAAAACAGGGACTTGTAGATGAAGGTGATTATATTGATGATACTCTTACAAGGGCTGAGGCAGCAGAAATTATCTTAAACAGCTTAAATGCTGAACTTGGTGATGGAACTAAGACTAAATTTGGTGAATATCTTGTAAAGAGCGGAATTCTTTCAGAAGATAAGTTAGCTGAACTTGGCGTAAAAGCTGCACTTAAGGATAAAGAAGATATCCATATTCTTTATTTTAACGATTTCCATGGCAATATTACAGAAGAAGTAACCGGCAAAAAGCGTAATATGGGTATGGCTAAGATGGTAGGCTATGTGAATGAATTTAAGGCTACTCATCCAAATACAATAGTTCTTTCCGGTGGAGATAACTATCAAGGTACTGCTGATTCAAACCTTACCTTTGGTAAGCCTGTAACTGCTATGATGAAGGGTATGAATACTATGGCATCAGCAGTAGGAAACCATGAGTTTGACTGGGGCTATGAGAAGATTAAGGGCTGGGCAAAGGATGGAAGCTTTAAGTATCTTGCATCCAATATCTACGACAGAAAGACTAAAAAGCCTGTGGATTGGGCTAAGCCATATATGATAGTTAAAAAAGCAGGTATTAAGATTGGTATAATCGGACTTGCACATCCTGATACTCCTTCTCTTGCTAAGACTGAGTATGTAGAGAATTTCGAGTTCAGAGATCCTGTAACTGCTGCAAACGAATGGGTAAAATATCTTAAAGACGGTAAGGCTAAGGAAGGAAAGCCTGATGTGGTTATAGCTCTTACCCATATCGATTCAGATCAGGATTTTGAGACAAAGGAAATTATAGGTAATGCAACTAAGCTTGCAAACGAAGTAAAGGGGCTTGATTTGGTACTTTCTGCACATTCACACAGAAGTGTAAGCGGTAAGGTAAACGATGTGCCTATTCTTCAGGCTTATTGCTATGGTCGTGCAGTTGGACACGTAACTTTAGATGTAGATAAGAAGGTTACATCTAAAAAAGTAAAGGTAAAAGTTAAGACAAAGGCTGATAAAAAGAAAGCTGTTAAGAAGTCTAAATACAAAATAGTTAAAAAGACTACATATAAGGTAAAAGATATAACTACAGAACTTTATGATGCAAACACTATAAAGGATAAGATAATTAAGAGTGCAGAGGCTGATGATTTCTACAACAAGCTTCAGGCTGAGATAGCAGATCAGAAGAACAAGGTTTTAGGTGAGGCTACTGAGGCATTTACACATGACAGAAGTGACAAGGGTTCTGTAACTCTTCTTGGAAGATGGGCTTGTGAGGTTATGGCTGAGGAAGCTAAGGCTCAGATTGCCATCCAGAATGGTGGCGGTTTAAGACGCACCCTTGAAAAAGGTAAGATTACAATGGGTGATTTATATGAAATTATGCCGTTTG
>NZ_JBQNBU010000017.1:0-40274 GCF_052169795.1 Catonella sp. | reverse complement strand
GTGTGAAAGTGCTTTTTTCTTACTAACATTTTTTCATATGTCAGTTGACACTATCTATATTTATTGAAGATGATAGTACACCAGGATATAAAATATTAGGCTTAATAACATTCGATGTTCCCTTTTAACCTGCTAAAACATCCCATACCAAAAGGTATTGAAAAACTCAATAATTTAACCAATAAAATAGGTATAAGTCACAATATTATGGTTAAAATATTGAGTTTTTAAGATACAATCCCCACTTTAGGTGTGAGAAGTTTTAGCTAACTACTTAAAAAATATACTTTTAAGTATAGCAATAGGAATAAGTATCCAACCTAAAAATAATGCATACGATAGTTTTTTTATTAAGAGAGCACTATAACTTGAATAAATTACTACTTTATTCTCATAAAGGACTTTATTAACAGCCCAATATCCTACCGCCCAATACAAAATAATTAGAACCTTTTCCATACCTTTCATCTCCTTGTATTTTATTTAATATAACATCCAAAACTCACATTATTAGATGTTATAAAACATTATACCACAAAACTTCCATTTTGGATACTTTAAAACTTCTATTTTGGATATATTTTTCTAGAGGTGAATATGGCAGAGAGAATAAATCAACACAACAATCCAATTATAGGAAGTAATATAAGAAGACTTAGGAAACAAAACAAGCTTAAAGCTACTGAGGTCATTGCTAAATTACAACTAAAAAATATAAATGTAACTACAGGAATTTTTTCAAAGGTAGAAAATGGTTGGAATAACCCTACTGTGAATATGCTTATAGCATTGACTGATATCTTCCATTGTGATTTTAATGAATTTTTCAAAAAAATAGAAGCTACAGATATACAATAAAAGTATATTTGTAACTTCTATACATCTAACCGCACCGATTTTAAAATATAAAGGTTGCAACTTAAAATTGTAGCAGAAGAAAGATATCTGCGACCTATGGCATAAATAATTTATGGTTATTAATATTTTTAATTAGTTTTTTCCAAATCTTCAAATGTCATCTGAGCCTCTTTTTCAGCCTCTTGTTTGAATATATCTTCCGTTTCCTGATTTATAACCGGCAAGTCTTCAAGTGACTTTATCCCAAAAGAACGAAGAAAATCCTCGGTAGTTCCAAAAACCAGAGGCTTTCCCGGTGCCTGTAGCCTCCCTGCTTCTTCTATGAGTCCATATTCTATCAGCTTATTTACTGCATGGTCTGATTTTACCCCTCTTATAGCTTCAATATCAGCCCTTGTAACGGGTTGTTTATAAGCAACTATAGAGAGAGTTTCAAGTAACGCATCTGTCAGATTATGCTTTTTAGGTACATTCGCTACTTTAATAAGTGTTTCATACATTTCTGCCTTTGTACACATCTGAAATGAGTCTTCCAATTCTATTATACTTATCCCATGTGATTCTTCCTCATATTCATCCATCATAGTATTAATCATCTTTTTAACAGTATCGGCATCAACTCCAACTGCATCAGATATTGCCTCCAGTCTGACAGATTTTCCCATTGCAAAAAGTATGGCCTCTATTTTCGCCTTTAATATCTTTAACTCCACTTTCTATTCCTCTTCCATATTTTTATAATCTTCTTTTGTAAATATTTTCTCCGAAATAAATTCAATAGCTATATCCGAATCAGAAACTTCTTGAACTGCCTTAATCACACCTACTTTCATTAATTCCAACACCGCAAGAAAACTTACCACTACATGCAGTCTTGACGGCTGATTCAATAGAAAGTCCTTAAAACTAAAATATTTATGTAATTTACCATAATCCTGTAAGTCTTTTATAGAATCAGAAATGTTTATAGGCTCTTTTTTTATCTTACCAAATGAACTTCGTATAGGATCAGCCTTATCAGTCTGTTTTTTTATGACAAAATTAAAAATATTATGCAGTTTAGCAAGTGTCAAATCTCCTATAATATCAGCCATATCAGGTTTTTCTTTATACTCAGCAACCTCTCTTGGTATAGTAGGTTCTTTGAATACATAAAAAGAAGCTAAATCTTCTCTGGCTTTAAGAAGCTCTGCAGAATATTTGTGCATTTTATATTCAAGCAGTCTGTTTACCAATTCTTCTCTTGGATCAGCCGGTTCACCGTTTTCCTTTTCTTCTACAGGTAAAAGCATTCTTGACTTTATATTTATAAGCTGTGCTGCCACCAGAAGAAAATCACTCATTGTATCCAAATCAGCATCATTCATCTGCTTTACATATTCCATGTACTGGTCAGTAATTTCAGCAATTGGTATGTCATAAATATCTATTTTATTTTTTTCAATAAGATGAAGCAAAAGGTCAAGAGGTCCTTCAAATGCTTCAAGCTTAACTTCAATTCCCATTTATTTTCTCTCCAAACTTTAATTCTACAAGTGTAAGCTCAGGAGGATTAAATATCCTCAGGTTTATAGTATGCATTCCTGCACCGCAGGAAACTATCATATTTTTACCACCTTCTTTATATAAGCCACCTGAATATTTAGGAAATATAAAGAAATCAGGTCCTATTACCCCACCTAATAATGGAAGGCGCATTATTCCACCATGTAAATGCCCTGAAAGAGTTAAATCAGCTCCCCACCCTTTATAAGTTTCAAAATAAAGAGGTGAATGAGCCATAAGTATGCTATAGTTTTCGTTTTTAATCCCTAATGTATCAATCATATTTTCAAGGGGAAGCTTTTGTCTTTTAAATTTAGGATAAAACTCTCTTCCCAGGCTAAGTCCATATATATCAATACTTTCCTCATTTTCACGGGTAAGTCTGTATACATCATTATCAAGTAATTTTACATTAAGCTTGGTTAAAGCCTCTTTATATACTTCCCACAGTTTGTGATGTAATTTTTCTTCATGATTTCCCAAGGCATGTATAATGGCATATTTTTTAGAAAGCTTTGAAAGTAAATCTATTGATGTATATACAGATTTACCCGATATAGGAGTGTAACCTTCATTATATTTACGGCTTTCACCACCAACCACCATATCGCCACCTATTAAGATGCAGTCAGGATTTACTTTATCTATAAGCTTTATTAATGAAGCATTTTCTTTTCCGTATACCTTACCATGTAAATCAGATATGAATATAAACCTGAAGCCGTCAAAGGATAATGGCAGCTTCGGTGAGTATATCTGATATTTTTTTAAATATAATCCCTTACCTATAATCAAACATTATCCCCTTTCTTAAACAATAACGCCATTATTTTAACATAAAAAAACCGACTATGATATATCAAATTTAAAATATTCATAGCCGGCTCACATTATTCTGTCATTTAATTATTAATTTCTATGGTATCTATTCTGTTCACTATTCCCATATCTTCAAGCTGTCTAATCATTCTATAAACAGTTGCCATTCCTATGGTTTTATCTTTTTTAGTCACCTGATAATATATATCTTTACAAGAATTAAAGCTATTGTTCATAATTACATCAATTATCAGCTTACGCTGTTTTGTAATTCTAAATCCTCCGCTCTTAAGCCTTTCAATAACCTGTTCACTCGTCATATCAACAACCCCTTAATATAATACTATCCAACTAGGATTTATAAGTATTATATTAAATCATTTGAAAATGATTGTCAATATCGTATTTTAAACCAACTCACTAAGCATTGAAGTTCCGATAGTTCCTTCCGGCATCTTAACTCCAAAGTTCTCAGCAATTGTTGCGCCCATATCTGCAAAAGTATTACGCTCAGGTATACTTCCCGAACCCTTAAAGCTCTTTGAATAAGCTACAAAAGGTACTTTCTCTCTTGTATGGTCAGTTCCGGTATAAGTAGGGTCATTTCCATGGTCTGCTGTAATTATAAGTAAATCATCATCACGCATTACATCTAAAAATTCACCTAATTTCACATCAAACTTCTCTATCTCATCACCATAGCCTATAGGATCTCTCCTATGTCCCCAAAGTGCATCAAAGTCAACAAGATTTACAAAGCAAAGACCTGTAAAGTCTTTGCCCGCCTCTTCTATAGTCTGTTCCATACCATGTACCGAACTATTTGAATGGTAAGCTTCTGTAATACCTTCTGTTACAAAAATATCATTTATCTTTCCGATGGAAATTACATCAAAGCCGGCATTTTTAAGTGCATTAAGAGCTGTATCACCAGTTGGCTTAACTGCGTAATCATGACGGTTAGCTGTCCTCTTAAACTCACCCTTTTTCTTACCGACATAAGGTCTTGCTATAACTCTTCCAACCTTCCACTCATCTCTCATACAAAGCTCTCTGGCAATCTCACAGCATCTGTAGAGATTTTGAAGGTCAAATGTTTCTTCATTTCCACAAATCTGAAGCACTGAGTCAGCAGATGTATATACAATCATCTTGCCTTCATTTATTTCAGTTTCAGCAAGCTCCTCTAAAATTTCAGTTCCGGAAGCACTCTTATTTCCAATAATTTCCTTACCACAACGCTTAGATAATTCGTCTAAAAGTTCTTTTGGGAAACCTGTATCCGTAAAAGTTACAAAAGGTGTGGTGGTATGAATGCCCATCATTTCCCAATGTCCTGTCATAGTATCTTTTCCATTGCTCATCTCATTTAATGGGCAATAATAACCTAAAGGTTTTTCAACAGGCTCCACTTTACTAAGTGGTTTAAGGTTAGCAAGACCGAGTTTTCTGAGATTTGGAATATTAAAATGCTCTACAGTATCCGAAATATGTCCTAAGGTATCTACATTTACATCTCCAAATTTCTCGGAGTCAGCCATAGCTCCCATACCCATAGAATCACAAACAATCAAAAATACTCTTTTAAATCTGCTCATTAATATCCGGTTGCCTCCTGTCCTTTAACTAACTTGACTATTCTGCTTGTACCAAGTCTGTCAGCACCGAGTTCCAAAAATTTATATGCATCATCAAGGCTTGCAATACCTCCCGCAGCCTTAATTTTTACATTTTCACCAACATGCTCACTAAATAATTTTACATCATCAAAGGTAGCCCCTGCTGTACTAAAGCCTGTAGAAGTCTTAATATAATCAGCTCCTGCCTTAGTAACTATCTCACACATCTTTATCTTTTCTTCATCTGTAAGAAGGCAGGTTTCGATAATTACTTTCAGAACAAGGCTTCCAACAGCTTCCTTTATAGCCTTTATCTCTGCCTCAAGTTCATCATATTTTTTGTCTTTAAGCCAGCCTATGTTGATAACCATATCTACTTCTTTAGCACCATTATTTACAGCATCCTTTGCCATAAATACCTTTGAAGCAGTTGTAGCATAGCCGTTTGGAAAGCCTATAACCGTACAGATAGCAAGCCTTCCATTTACATATTCTGCAGCTTCTTTTACAAAGCTTGCAGGTATACAAGCTGAAGCTACATTATATTTCATAGCATCATCTAAAATCTGTTTAATATCATCCCAAACAGCTGTCTGGGTAAGTAAGGTATGGTCAACATGTGTAAGCATCTCTTCCTGTGTCATTTTATTAAATATCCTTTCTAAATGTATTAAGCAAGTTCAAGCGCAAGCTCCATCATCTTGCCAAAGCCTGTCTGTCTCTCGTCTGAGCTTAACTCTTCTCCTGTAATAATATTATCTGAAATCGTAAGAATTGCCAAAGCCTTTTTCTTACTTCTTGCAGCTTCCATATAAAGAGCCGCAGCTTCCATTTCAACACAAAGCACACCCATCTTAATCCAAGCACTATGTGGGTCTTTTAAATCACAATAAAAAGGATCAGAAGAAAGTACATTACCAACCACAGTAGGTGTACCCTGTTTTTTTGCTATTTCTACAGCATTAGAAAGTAATTCATAATTAGCTATTGGTGCATAAGTTCCGGGTATTTCATACTGATTTGCCCAACCGGAATTGGTACAAGCTCCCTGAGCTATTACTACACTTCTTACCGGACACTGCTCGCTTATAGAACCTGCCGAACCAATTCTTACTATATTTTCAACTCCATAGAAATTGAAGAGTTCATGAGAATAAATTCCTATAGAAGGCATACCCATGCCTCCACCCATTACGGACACTCTTTTTCCTTTATAGGTTCCCGTAAAACCAAGCATATTTCTTACATCGGTAACAAGAACCGGATTCTCAAGATATGTTTCAGCTATATACTTAGCTCTTAATGGATCTCCCGGCATAAGTACTGTTTTTGCAAAATCTCCCTCTTTCGCTCTGATATGTGGTGTAGGTACCGGCATAACATTATCCTCCTTAACAATTTTTATATTTTACTTCATGCTTCTCAAATGATTTAATCACACTACTGTTGTAGTGTACTTAAACTGTCTAAATATACTTAAATATCATCTACTTTATCAGCAAGCCTCAACTTTATTTCGTTATATTTTTCAAATGTCAATATAAGTTTCTGTCCTTTTTTTACTAAAAAACCTTCTTTTATAAGTTCTTTCACAGTACGATTAACTGTCCTGACTGAAAGTGCCGTACCCTTAGCCAAGTCATTCCTGCTCATATCTATAATTACCTTGTCAGCCGAGTGATTTTTTTCATAAAAATCGTGTAGAAATAAGAGAACTCTTTCTTCTCCCTGTAAAAACATAAACAACCTTTCTTTTCTACATTGTTCTAACAGGTACTTAGTCATAGACGCAGTAAACATCTTCAATGCATTTATGTCATTTAAAACCCATTTTGCAAACTGATCTTTTGAGAGTTTTAAAAATCTAGAAGTGGTTACAGTTATAAGAGTAGTCTTATATGTTTCTTCACCTAGTAAAAATTCCATTGCTCCAAAAATCTCAACAGGATAAAATCTTATAAAATCATATACAACAGGAAAAACTCTTAAATCGGTAGCCTTTACAACACCGGTAAGCAAAATATACACTGTGTTTGCAGGATCATTCTCCGTAACAAATTCGGTGTCCTTAGACAATACAACTTCTTGAAACTCCTCCAAAAGCCATCTGGGAGCATTTTTTAAAAACTGCTCAAGGTATCGATGGCTCTCATCACTCAGATATCTCCATACATTATCTAACTCACTCATATGGGTACTCCTTGCAAATTACTGCACTTTCAGATTGTTAGGTCCAAAACCGAGAGGAAGCAATTCTCTTAGTTTAAATACCTTCATAACCTCAGGGTCATTAGTACCTAAAATTACATCAAATTCATCAGCATCGACAAACTCATTTATTACCTGTCTACATACTCCGCAGGGTGGGCAAATCGACAATTTTTCATCCTCTTCAGCTCCGCCGACAATAGCTATTGCAGTAAAATCTTTATCACCTTCACTAACAGCCTTAAAAATTGCCGTTCTCTCAGCACAGTTAACCGGTGAGTATGCTGCATTTTCAATATTACATCCCTTATATACCTTGCCGGTTTTAGTGAGCAGAGCCGCTCCTACCTTAAAATGTGAATAAGGTACATATGCCATCTTTCTTGCTTCAAGAGCTATATCTATCAATTCCTTATATTCCATAAAGCACTCCTTATTTTGACTTGATATAAGGCTTACCATTAGCTGCAGGCGCATCTGCTCTTCCTACAAAGAAGATAAGAGCAAGGATGGTAACTACATAAGGTATCATAGAAATTAAGTTAGGTGAAACCATATTGCCCTGACTGGCAAGTGCCTTAAGTCCGTTACACACACCGAAGATGAGACAGCCTTTTAATGCACCAATAGGCGAAAATTTACCAAAAATAACTGCTGCAATTGCAATAAAACCCTGTCCTACTATTACTGTAGGCTTGAACTGGCTTACTGTTGCAAGTGTACAAAATGCTCCACCAAGTCCTGCCAAAAATCCTGATAAAATAACACAAATATATCTTACCAAATATACATTGATACCAAGTGACTCACAAGCCACCGGATGTTCTCCACAGGCACGAAGATGTGCTCCAAGCTTTGTCTTGTAAAATACAAAGCTTGCTATAATGGCAAATATAAATACTATATATGCCATAGAATATACATTGAGTACATTGGCACCAAAACTTCCTGCTTCAAAAACATCATTGAACATCTTAGGCAGTTTATCCTCTAAAGGTATGGCAGGGCTGTCTGTAGAATTGTAAAGAATCATACAGGTAAAAGCTGCAAGTCCCGGTCCGATAAAGTTAATAGCTGTACCTGCTATAGTCTGATCTGCGTGGAAATGTATGCAGACAACTGCATGAATAAGCCCAAATACTCCACCGGCAAGACCTCCTATAATAAAGGCTAAGATTCCATTTCCTGTAACAAGGGCTGCAATAGCACCTGTCACTGCACCTATTGTCATCATTCCTTCAATTCCGATATTAACAACTCCGCTTCTTTCTGAAAAACAAGAACCGAGAGCAGCCAAAAGAAGTGGAGGGGTTGCAATCAGTGCTGCATTAATCAAAAGTCCAAGATTTTGAATTAAAATATCCATTATTATGCCTCCTTCTTCTCTGTAAGTTTAAGCAGTATATATTTAAATATATGCGCTATTGCTATGAAGATAATTACACAGCCCATAATTATGCTTATTATCTGTGAAGGAACCTGAACCATATTTAATTTAGAGCCTCCAAACTTCATTGCTCCATAGAAAAGTCCTGCAAAGATACAACCAATAGGACTTGAACTTCCAATAAGTGCTACCGAAATTCCCTCAAAACCATAGCCTTCCTGACTCGCAAACTGCACAAGCCTTCCACTCTGTCCCATAATCTGTACAGCACCGCCAAGTCCTGCAAGTGCACCTGATATACAAAGAGCTGTCAGTATTGACTTATTAGCATCTATTCCTGCATAATCAGCAGAATGCTTATTAAAACCTACTGCCTTTAATCTATAACCAAGAGTAGTTTTTTCTATTATTACCCAAATACCTATTGCAACTATAACCGCTATAAAAATACCCCAGTTTGCATCAGGACATTTAATCTTAGCTATCCAGTCAGCAGGAAGAAGAAGCCTTGCACTGTCTTCCAAATTTTTAGAAGCCTCTCCGCCTTCAACCTTAATTGACTTTAAGTTTACTACAAAATTAGAAAGATAGAAGGCAATCCAGTTAAACATAATGAATGAAAGTACCTCATGTATTCCTCTTTTAACCTTCATAATACCACAAATAAATGACCAAAATGCTCCTGCCGCCATAGCTGCAATTATGCAAAGAGGCACATGGATGACTGCCGGCAGTTTTACCAAAACACCCACAAGAGTTGCAGCTATGCTTCCAACAACAAACTGTCCTTCTGCTCCGATATTAAATACACCTGTCCTAAAAGAAAAGGCAACAGACAGACCTGTAAGTATAATCGGAGCGGCATATACTAATGTATATACCATATACTTAGGCTTACCGAACACACTGGATATAAGTTTTCCATAGGCCACAGCAGGACTTATGCCTGCGATAACAAGAAAAATTGCTCCAATAAGAAAGCCTATTATAATTGCAATAATAGTGTATAATACATTGCTCTGCAAAATACTTTTTTTCTTATTCACCCTGCTTACCTCCTGCCATCATAAATCCCAGCTCACCCTCTCTTGCTTCACTTCCGAGTAAGCTGCCTGCAACCTTTCCACTGCTTATAACTACTATCCTATCTGAAAGGTTCATAATTTCATCAAGTTCAAAAGAAACTAAAAGTACGGCTTTCCCCTTATTTCTCTGTTCTACAATATACTTATGGACGAACTCAATAGCACCTACATCAAGCCCTCGGGTCGGATTCACAGCAATCAGCAAGTCTTTATTGTTGGTCACTTCTCTCGCAATAATTACCTTCTGCTGATTACCGCCTGAAAGACTTCCGGCAGGATTTCCCTCCGCTCCTCTTGGTCTTATATCAAATTTATCCATCATTTCTGTTGCGTGTTTACGAATCTCTTTCCTATTTAAAATAAAACCATTTGAATACGGTGCTTCATTGTAGTGCTGTAAAATAAGATTGTCTTCAATAGAAAATTCAAGTACAAGTCCATGCTTTTGACGGTCGGCAGGTATACTTGAAAGTCCGTCCCTAAATATTTCACTGGGAGTTTTATTAAAAATATCCTTGCCGTTCATGGTAATCTCACCTGAATCAGCCTTTTTAAGTCCACTAAGTATTTCAACAAGCTCAGTTTGACCATTTCCATCCACACCGGCAAGACCAACTATTTCTCCTGCTCTTACGGAAATATCAAATCCCTTAAGTATATCCACTCCTCTATAATCACGAGCTTTAAGGTTCTTAACTGAAAGTACCTCTTCTCCTGCTTCCTGTTCCTTCTTCTCTACCTTAAAGTTTACATCACGCCCTACCATGAGTGCTGCCAAATCAGCCTCATCTACATCATCAACCTTAACAGTCTTTATATATTTACCCTGACGGATGATGGTGCAGTTATCCGAACAGGCTTTAATTTCTTTAAGCTTATGTGTAATTATTATTATACTCTTGCCATCCGCTGTGAGATTTTTAATAATTACCATAAGTTCATCTATTTCTTGAGGAGTAAGCGAAGCTGTAGGCTCATCAAGAATAAGAATATCAGCACCTCTATACAGCACCTTCAATATTTCTACCCTTTGCTGCATACCCACTGAAATATCTTCAATCTTAGCATCTGGATCTACCTTCATACCATATTTTTCTGAGATTTCAAGTACCTTTTTCTTTGCAACCTTATAGTCAATTTTTACTCCCTTGACAGGCTCTATACCTAAAACTATATTTTCAGTTACGGTAAAAGGCTGAATAAGCATAAAATGCTGATGCACCATTCCTATACCAAGCTCAATGGCATGCTTAGGACTTGTTATGTCTACTGCCTTGCCCTTTATATAGATTTGTCCACTTGTAGGTCTGTACATACCATATAGCACATTCATAAGGGTACTCTTACCAGCTCCGTTTTCACCAAGTATGGAATGAACCTCTCCTTTATGTACCGTTAAATTTACTCCGTCATTTGCAGTAAAATTTCCAAACTTTTTAACGATGTTTTCCATTTTAACTGCCATGACTTTTTCATCCATATGACTTTCAATGCCCACAGTTTTACCTCCCATTTTTTAATTATGATAACATCATATTTTCAAAATAATATCTTAATTAAAAGACACTGTTTTCAAAACACAATTTTTAAGATTATCTGCAACTATCGTAGTAGAATATACGATAGTTGCAGATAATTATTGCTATTACAACTTAACTAAAATCCCAAAACCATTTGCTATATCAAAACGCAAATAAGATTTTGACTTAGTCTAATTCGTACTTATCACCAAATTCTTTTTCAAATTCGTCCTTTGTACCCGGAACTACAACTTCACCGCTTAAAATCTTAGCCTTAACCTCTTCTACCTTCTTAAGTACATCCTCTGAAAGAAGATCTGTTGTAGGAGCTATATCTACACCACCTTTTGAAAGGTCATATACCATCTCTCCACCTTTGATTGTTCCTTCAACAAGCTGCTTAGCAGTATCATATACAGCATTGTCCACACGCTTCATAGCTGAAGTAATAACTGTTTCAGGTGCTAAAGAACTCTGGTCTGTATCAACACCGATAGCTGAAATCTTAGCTTCCTGACAAGCCTGAATAACACCAACACCTGTACCGCCTGCAGCATGGAAGATGACATCAGCACCATTAGTAATCATGGTTGTAGCACTTGTCTTTCCGATTGCAGGATCTGCAAAACAGTTAGCATTTATCTGCTGAACTGTTGCTTCAGGATTAGCTGCATATACACCTGCAAGATAGCCGTAGCCAAACTTGTTCATCATATCACTTGCCATACCAAGTACAAAACCTACATTATTCTTCTTGGTTACAAGACCTGCTACATAACCTACAAGGTAAGAAGCCTGTTCCTGTTTGAATGTAAGACAGGTAACATTAGGAAGTGCAGCATTACTTGCATCATCAATGATAGCAAATTTTGTATCAGGATGTGCCTCAGCAGCCTTCTTAGTAGCTTCAGCAAGTTTAAAACCTACACATACGATAAGATCATACTCTTCATCTACAAATGTCTCAATATTACTTGTATAATCGGCATCTGTCTTTGATTCAAGATAGTTAATCTCTATGCCAAAATCTGCTTTTGCCTGCTCAAGACCTTTCCAAGAAGTCTCGTTGAATGAGTGATCGTGGATACCGCCTACATCAGTGATAAGTCCAATCTTTAAGTCTGACTTAGCTGTAGTAGCGCTTGAAGTCTTTGAAGCACTATCTGTTTTAGATGCGCTTGCTGTACTTGTAGTGCTTGTAGCACTTGTAGCGGTGCTAGCGGTGCTAGCGGTGCTAGCCTTTGAAGCACTTGCATTACTTGTTTTGTTCTCCTTAGCCTGTCCACCACATGCTGCTAAAGAAAGCACCATAACTGCTGACATAGCCATTGCTAAAAACCTTTTTTTCATTTCTTTTCTCCTTTTTTAAGAAATTTTTTTATGTTATACTGCCTTTAGGCAGCAGTAACCAAATTAAACAAAGTAAAACTATTTTAAGCTATCTTCTTTAATTAGTCTCCTTATAGCCTCAATAGCTGTAACTATAGCTGCTTCTGTATCATGTACCTGTTCATTAGGAAGATTCTTCTTTGCTCTCTCCTGATTAGCTACAACCAAAAAGCATGAGCCAACTCTTACCCTTAAAAAACTTCCTGCTATAAAGAGTGCAGCAGACTCCATTTCAGAGGCTAAACATCCCATTCTAAGCCAAGCCTGCCACTTATTTTCAAGTTCATAACTCACAGGCATAATCTCAGGCTCATGTTGACCAAAGAAAGAATCTTTGCACTGAACTACTCCGACATGGTATCTGTGTTTAAGCATCTTTGCAGAATCAATAAGAGCATTCATAACTTCCACATCTGAAACTGCCGGATATTCTATAGGAGCAAACTCCCTGCTTGTGCCCTCCATACGAATGGCACCGCTTGCTATGACAACATCGCCTCCCATAACATCATCCTGCATACCTCCACAGGTTCCAACTCTTAAAAAGGTATCTGCACCACATTTTGAAAGTTCATCTATGGCAATGGCAGCAGATGGTCCACCTATTCCGGTAGAAGTCACACTTACCTTAACACCGTCTAAGGTACCTGTATAAGTCACATACTCTCTACTGTCTGCTACAAGTACAGAATTATCAAAATGAGCTGCAATCTTTTTACATCTTTTAGGATCTCCCGGAAGCAACACATATCTTCCTACATCACCTTTTCCTACACCTGTATGATACTGTTTACCTGAGCCTTCCGCATAATCAATCATATTTCCCTCCAAACAGCCTGCAAACCTTTTGTAAGTTTTGCACAATTTTATCTCTAATATTTTATAATATACAACTTTTCACCACAAGGTTAAAGGACATTTGTCCTCTTTTGTCGGATTTAAATGA
This sequence comes from Catonella sp., assembly GCF_052169795.1. GTDB lineage: Bacteria > Bacillota > Clostridia > Lachnospirales > Lachnospiraceae > Catonella. The sequence goes on along the minus strand of NZ_JBQNBU010000017.1, from coordinate 26,898 downwards.
TTTATATACAGATTTTTACAATTTTTTTTGCGACAAATGGTAATTTTGTATTCATCATATCTTAAAAGTATCCTGCTGTGAGTATAAATATCAATATTTCATAATGTCAAACAATGAAATCTGACTTGAATTTGGCAGTCCATCAAGTATTCCAAGTTCAGTCATCGTATCTATAGCAGTCTGGGTAGTGCCCTTTGCCCGCCTTTTCAAATCATCTTTTGAAAGAAATTTACCCTTCTTAGAGGCTTCGTGCAGAGCATAAGCGGCCTTGTCTCCCATTCCGTCAATAGTAATAAGAGCAGGCATTATCTTTCCGTCAATAATCTGAAAATGTTTCGGTTTTGCCTTGTATATGTCAATAGGCATAAAATTATAACCTCTTGAGTACATTTCAAGCACAATGTAAGCATCTCCCAATATATCTTCGTCTGTAGCCTTTCTCTTAAATTTCTCAATCTTTTTAATAGTTTTTATAACATTTAATACTTTTTCTTTTCCGAAACAAAACAATCCGTAGTCAAAAGCTTTCGCCCTAATGCTAAAATATGCTGAATAATATGCAAGCGGATAATGTACTTTAAAATACGCAATTCTTAAAGCCATCATAATATATGCCACAGCATGAGCCTTAGGGAACATATATTTAATTTTCTTACAAGACCATATATACCAGTCCGGTACATTATGCTCAAGCATTTCTTTCTCCCATTCCGGAGTCAGTCCCTTGCCCTTACGCACACTTTCCATTATTTTGAATGCAAGTCCCGGTTCAAGTCCCATATTTATAAGATAAATCATAATATCATCTCTGGTACAGATGGCAGTTGACAGTTCACACTTATTTTCTGCTATCAGTGTCTGGGTATTACCTGTCCATACATCAGTGCCATGTGAGAGTCCTGAAATTCTAACCAGATCCGAAAAACACTTAGGTTTAGTATCTCTAAGCATCTGCATAACGAAGTCTGTTCCAAGCTCAGGCAAGCCTAAGCTTCCAAGGTCATATCCATCCAAATCTTCAGCCTTTAACTCAAGAGAATCAAGACTATTAAATAATGAAAGAACTTTCTCATCATCAAATCTGATTTCTCTTGCTATTACTCCTGTTAAATCTTCAAGCATTCTTATCATAGTCGGATCATCGTGTCCCAGTATGTCCAGTTTTAAAAGATTGTGATCAATGGAGTGATAATCAAAATGCGTAGTGATAATAGGAGTATCCATCTTATTTGCAGGATGTTGTACAGGCGTAAATGTATTAATATCTTCTCCCAGAGGAAGTACAACTATTCCACCCGGGTGCTGTCCCGTAGTCCTTCTCACTCCTATGCATCCTGCTGAAACTCTTTCTATTTCAGCTTTACGCATATTTATATTATCATGCTCTTCATTATATTTAAGCACATAGCCAAATGCTGTTTTTTCTGCCACACCGCCTATAGTTCCTGCCCTATATGTCTGCCCTTCTCCAAAGATTACTTCAGTGTAAGCATGGGCTTTTGGCTGATATTCTCCTGAAAAATTAAGATCTATATCAGGCTCTTTATCACCATTAAAGCCGAGAAAGGTTTCAAAAGGAATGTCATGTCCATCTTTAGCTAAGGGCTTACCACATACAGGACATATCCTGTCCGGCATATCACAACCGCTCATTCCCGAAAACTTTTTAACTTCATCAGAATCAAAATCAACAAAATGACAATGCTCACAGTAGTAATGTGCAGAAAGTGAATTAACCTCTGTTATTCCTGATAAAAAGGCTACAAAGGAAGATCCTACCGACCCTCTCGAACCCACAAGGTAGCCATCCTCATTGGACTTCCACACAAGTTTCTGCGCAATTATGTACATAACCGCAAATCCGTTTGAAATAATTGAATTTAACTCATGTTCAAGCCTGTCCACTACCTTCTTAGGAAGTTTTTTTCCATATATTTCATATGCCTTACTATAACATATTCTTCTAAGTTCTTCATCAGAATTTTCAATTATCGGCGCACTCTTATCCGGACGGACAGGTGAGATATTTTCTATCATATCGGCAATCAGATTCGTATTTGTTATAACAACCTCTTCCGCCTTTTCCTTACCCAGATATGAAAATTCTTCCAGCATTTCTTCAGTAGTCCTAAGATAAAGCGGCAGCGGTCTGTCTGCATCCTTCATTCCCTTTGACCAGAGAAGATATTTTCTGTAAATCTCATCTCCCGGATTTAAAAAATGGGCGTCGCAGGTTGCAACTACCGGCTTGTTAAATTTTTCACCAAGTTCTGCTATTTTACAATTTAACTCCCTTAAATCATCCTTACTTGCCACATCCGCAATCTTCTCATTTTCAATCATAAACTCATTGTTTGCAAGCGGCTGAATTTCAAAATAATCATAAAAATTGACAAGAGCTTCAATTTCATCGTCCCCATGCCTGTTTAATAATGCCTGATAAAGTTCTCCCGCCTCACAGGCAGAGCCGATAATCAGACCTTCTCTATGCTCCATAAGCAAACTCTTTGGTATTCTTGGCCTTCTCATAAAATATGTTAAATGAGACTTAGATATTAGCTTATATAAATTTATCCTTCCAAGGTCATTTTTAGCTAAAATTATAACATGGTAAGTTCCCATTTTTTTGATAGTATCGGAATCAAAACCTTTATTCCCATTTAAATTATAAAGCAGATAGTTCCCATATTTTATATGTGCAAGTTCACAGAGTTTTATATAGATTTCCGCAGTACAGCCTGCATCATCAACCGCTCTATGATGGTGTTCAAGTATAACACCCAATTTTTCCGCAACAGAATCAAGCCTATAACTTTTTAAGCCGGGCAGCAAAAGCCTTGACATAGTCACTGTATCAACTACAGTAAATTCTTCCTTAAGCCCAAGCCTCTTCATATTTTCAAATATGAAACTTGTATCAAAAGATGCATTATGTGCAACTAAAAAACAACCTTTGCAAAATTTCAAAAATTCCGGCAGAATTACATCTATCTCAGGCTCATTTATAACCATATCCTGTGTGATGCTTGTAAGCTTAGTTATTTCCTCCGGAATATATTGCTTTGGATTTACAAAGGCTGAAAATCTATCTGTTACTTTTCCATCTACAACCTTTACCGCTCCTATTTCTATAATTCTGCAATTTTTAGGACCGAACCCTGTAGTTTCTATATCAAAAATCACCGCAGAATCAGTAAGTTTTTGTCCCTTTTCCATTCTTACAGCAGGAGAAATATCATCTACAAGATAGCCTTCAACACCGTATATTACCTTAAAATCCTTCATCTTAAGAGCGGATTTTGCATGAAATATATCCGTAAATCCCTGAACCGCACCATGATCAGTTATAGCAACTGCCTTATGCCCCCATTTTGAAAGGGTTGTAAGTAATTCCTTCGTGTCTATGACCGCATCCATTTCACTCATTTTAGTATGCAGATGAAGCTCCACTCGTTTTTTCTCGCTATTATCAACCCTCTCAGTCCTGAAATCCTCAATTTCCTTTATGCCCTGTACATAGCCCAGGCTAAGTTCGTTAATATATGTATCAAATTGTACATCTGCACTTATTTTTATGAACTTTCCGACTTTTAGCTTATTTTTTAATTCATCTTTGCCTTCCTTTTCTGTCCAGATTTTACAGATAATACTATCTGTAAAATCCGTAAGGTTTAACGATAAAACCACCTTACCATTATTAAATTCCTTTTCTTCTAATGCAACAATTTTTGCTCTTACAATCAAATTTTTTTGCGGCTCTGTTATGTCTGTAAGTTTTGTAGATGCACCGTCAAAATTTTTTCCATAAATAACACTTGGATCTTGCTCTAAAGTTTTCTTCTTATATCCCCCATTTGAACTAAATGATTTTTTATATTTTTTCTGTGCGTTTTGTTTTTTCTCACCTGCAGATTTAGAAATTATCTCAGGCTGTGGTCTGTCTGCCAATATCTCAGCAATGGTATAAGTATCCTTATCTTCTTTTTTTTGGTTAACAGTTTCCTTAAAACTCAGTTTTATTTCCACTTCTTTATTATATCTCTTTGCAAAAATAAGTTTTATCCAATCAGATATGTGACGGAGTTTTTCTCTTATAATAAAATTATCTTCATTTTCTATATGAATCGCCGTATCATTACAGTCTATTTTACTACTTTTTATTATATTACTATAAATCTTTCCATATTCAGCTATTTCTTCCAAAATATTCTTACTGTTTTTCTCAAATATGTTCTGTACAGTACAATCTGAAAAGTCATATCTTTCTTCAATCAGAACTGTCTGCTTATTTGAAGTAAATATCTGCCCTGAAAGTATATCCTGCATAGCCAGAACATACTTTCTTTGTATAGGACTTCTGCCGGAAATTATCACTGTTATTTCACCACTTCCCCTTGAAACAGCAACTTTTTCAACCGATACATCTTCAAAAGCTTTTTCAATTTCTTCATTTATTACAAGATTGCTAAAAGCCTCATGAAAATCCATCTTATCTTCCTTTCTCTGCTTTTAAAATATCCAGTTCCTCCTTAAGTCCTTTCAAAAGTTCAGACTCAGGCAATCTCTTTATTATTTCTCCTTTTTTTATTATGAGTCCGGCATTTTTGCCACCACAAACACCAAGATCCGCCTCTCTTGCTTCACCCGGTCCATTTACCACACAGCCCATAACTGCAACTTTTATGTCAAGTTCCATATAATCTTCTAAAAGTTTGTTTACTTTTTCCTCAAGTCCTATAAGGTCAATATCCGTCCTTCCACAGGTAGGACATGAGACAATCTCTGCTCCACCCTTTCTAAGCCCAAGAGCCTTAAGTATCATCTTAGCTGATTTTATCTCTTCGACAGGATTTCCTGTCAGTGAAACCCTTATCGTATCTCCAATTCCCTGATACAGTATGATACCAAGACCTACACCGGACTTAATATTGCCTGAGATAAGTGAACCTGATTCTGTAATTCCAACATGTAATGGAATATCCGTACGGGTAGCAATAAGTTCATGTGCTTTTACACACTCCATTACATTAGACGATTTAATGCTTATAACCAAATTATGATAGTCCATGTCTTCGATTAATTTTGCATTGTTTAAAGCACTTTCAACCAAGGCTTCACCGGTAACAGTGCCATATCTTGAAAGTACTTCCTTTTCGAGAGAACCGCTATTTACACCAACCCTTATAGGTACCTGATACTTTTTTGCTACATCAATTACTGCCTTCAATTTTTCAGCTGAACCTATATTGCCGGGATTTATCCTTATCTTATCAGCTCCGTTTTCCATAGCAGCTATTGCTAACCTATAATCAAAATGAATATCTGCTACGAGCGGAATATTTATCTCAATTTTAATCTCTTTTAAAGCAAGAGCAGCCTTCATAGTAGGAACTGCACATCTTATTATATCACAACCTGCCCTCTCAAGTTCCTTGATTTGATTCACTGTCGATTTTACATCTTCAGTCTTTGTATTTGTCATTGACTGTATTAAAACAGGATTACCGCCACCGATAACCCTGTTTCCAATCTTTACTACTCTTGTAGTCATAATATTATTTTTCATCATTTTAACCTATAATTCTTAAAATATCATTAAATAATACAACTGCCATCAGTACCATAAGCAACACAAAGCCCACAAAATGAACTCTTCCTTCCTTATCAGGGTCAACAGGCTTTCCTCTTACTGCTTCGATAATAAGAAAGACAAGTCTTCCTCCGTCAAGTGCGGGAATAGGAAGTAAATTCATAACTCCGAGGTTAGCTGAGATAAGGATACTTATGCTTGCCATACTTAAAAGTATTACCATAATACCTTCATTTTTACTCTGCTCATAAGAATTACCTATCATATTTACAATACCGACAGGTCCTGCTATGTCTTTGGCTTTTACTCTTCCCGTAACCATCATCTTTAGGGATTCTACAGTGGTAACAACCACATACTTTGTCTCATGTAATGCATAATAAAGAGTTCCGCCTATACCTGTTTTTTCTCTTGCAGTATTGCTCACCATTCCTAAAGTATAGGAACTACCTGCACTCATAGGAGTTACTGTTACTTCTTCTATCTTACCTGAATCTCCTCGTTTAAGAGTTAATTTTACCTCTTTTCCATCAAATGGATTTGCAACGAAATAATTGCTAAGTTCTTCACCTGATTTGATTTCATTTCCATCTATTGCAGTTATTATATCTCCTGCTTTCGCACCTGCTGCTTTCAGTGGACCATCATCAGTCACTGTTTCTATAACAGCTTCGCCTCCGCTAGGATTATAAGAAAAACCAAGATAAAACTTCTCTTTCTCCTGAGGAGTTACATCAAAATTAAGCTTTTCATCGCCCCTTTTCACCTCTATGCTCACATTCCTGTCGGATAAAGGATGGAACACAAAGTAACTTGACACTTCTCTTCCTATATTTATGCCGGTTCCATTTATTTTTGTAATCTCATCCCCTGCACGAAGTCCGGCCTGTTCAGCTGGATAACCCTTTGTTACACTTACTATCTTGCTATTGTCATATCCTATTGAACCTATTACAAAGATAGAAAGTATAAAAGCTAATATAAAGTTAAATAAAGGACCACCAAAAACAGTCCAGATTCTTACCCAAACTGACTTATTGGCAAATGCCCCCTCATCATCACTTGCTTCATCCTCTCCTTCCATCATACAAGAGCCGCCTATAGGAAGCAGCTTTACAGACCACTTTGTGCCTGCAGCATAGAATGAAAAAAGCCTTGGTCCCATACCAAGCGAAAATTCATTTACTTTAATTCCGCCTTTTCTTGCAAAAAGATAATGACCAAATTCATGAATAATTACTACAACTGAAAATATTACAAGTGCCCAAAAAATATTCAAATTTCTCACCAACCTTACTAAATAATATTAACACTTTCAAGAATTTCCTGTTGAATTCTTTCTATAGTATCCACATCAGGATTATCTATTTTCTTGTGTCTGTCTAAGCTGTCTTCTATAATATTAACGATATCTAAATATCTGATTTTTTTCTGTATAAATAGTGAAACTGCTACCTCATTAGCTGCATTAAACACTGTCGGCAGGCTTCCTCCCTCAGTAATCGCCATAAAGGCTAAGCTAAGCCCTTTGAATTTATCCAAATCCGGTTTTATAAAATCCAGTTTTGCAAGTTTAAATAAATCCAAATAATCCTCAGATACAAACTTCCTCTCAGGATAAGTAAGAGCATAAGAAATAGGAAGTCTCATATCAGGTATACCCATCTGTGCAATTACACTGCCATCTTCAAACTCTACAGCAGAATGTACAATGCTCTGCGGCTGTATAACCACCTCTATATCTTTGGGTAAAATATCAAAAAGCCATCTTGCTTCACAAACTTCAAGTCCTTTATTTACCATAGTGGAAGAATCTATAGTAACCTTAGCTCCCATAGCCCAATTAGGATGTTTTAAAGCAGATTCTAAAGTTACATTCTTTAATTCTTCCTTAGGTGTATGTAAAAAAGGCCCTCCCGATGCTGTTAGCAGAATTTTTTTTATTTTATTATCCGCCTTTCCCTGTAAACACTGGAAAATAGCACTATGCTCACTATCTACAGGATAAATATTTACTCCTTTTTCTTTAGCAAGTTTCATTATTATATGGCCTGCACAAACCAAAGTTTCTTTATTGGCTAAAGCTATATCTTTTCCTGCATTTATAGCCGCAATAGTCGGTCTTATTCCAATCATTCCAACAACAGCTGTTACAACTATATCAGAGTCATCAAATGAGGCAGCTGCTTCAAGCCCCTCTAAACCGGCGGCAATCTCAGGGATATAACCAATCCTCCCCTCTGTATAAGCAGATTTAATCCTCTCCTTAAGTTCTTCTGCCTTTATTATATCAAAAATGCAGACGAATTTTGGACAAAATTCTAAAATTTGTTTAAAGATTAGATTAATATTTTCATAGGCTGTAAGAACCGTTACCTGCATATCTTCATTAAGCCTAATTATATCAAGCGTCTGCGTACCAATAGAGCCTGTTGAACCTAAAATCGCTATTTTTTTCATTATATCCTTCCAACCAAATAAAATGCAAGATAATATACTATAGGAGCTGTAATTATAATACTATCATATCTGTCAAGTATTCCACCATGTCCCGGTATCAGATTACCATAATCTTTTATATCATAGTTTCTCTTAATTCCTGAAGCAGCCAAGTCACCAATCTGAGAAATAACTGAGCCAAGTCCACCTATTACTGCAAAAATTATAATTAAGTTTTCTGATTTACCTGTAAAATTACTCATTATAATTCCAAATATAACCCCTATCAATGCCGAACCGACTACTCCGCCTATTGAGCCCTCCAAAGACTTATTAGGACTAATGACAGGTGCAAGTTTATGTTTTCCAAACAGCCTTCCTATCGCATAAGCACAGGTATCTGAGCCCCATGAGCTTACATAAATCATCCAGGCAAGCCACTGCCCAAAGGCAATGCTTTCTCTTGTTTTAAATATAAATGAAATCATAACAGGTATATAAAATATACCAAAAATCGCACTGAAAAGCTGAGTTGCGGTATACTTTGGATAGTTAATCACAAAAACTAAGAGTAATGCAACTACAGCAATAGAAATAATCATAAGCTCAGGCACATGTATATTGAACAAAGGGCTCTGCTTAGTATCAATATTTATATACCAGATAAAACTTGCAATATACCCTATATAGGCAAGATGTTCATTTTCAAATTTCATAACCTTATAAAGTTCATACAATCCAATCAATGAAATCATAAATAAGGAGACAAGCAAAACCTGTCCTCCTAAAAACATTGTAACAAATGTAAATGCCAAAAGCAGAATCCCACTAATAAGTCTGGTAAAAAACATATATCATCCTTTCTTAAGTCCGCCAAATCTTCTGTCTCTACCACTGTAGAACTCAATGGCTTCTTCTAAATCTTTTTTACTGAAATCAGGCCAGAGAGTATCTGTAAAATAATACTCCGCATAGGCAAGCTGCCAAATCAGATAGTTTGAAATTCTCTGTTCTCCACTTGTTCTAATCATTAAATCAGGGTCAGGAATATCAGCAGTATCCAAATTTTTGCTAATTAACTCTTCGGAAATATTTTCAGCCAGTTCAGAATAAGAACATCTCTCTTTTTCTGCTTTAATAAGTATATTCTTAAATGCTCTTCTTATGTCATCTCGTCCACCATAGTTTACAGCTATTTGGAGCTGAAGTCCTGTAAAATCCTTAGATAATTCTTCGAGTTCAGCTATGAGATTATTTAACTCATCTGAAAGACCTGTCTTATCACCTATAATCCTAACTCTCATATTGTTCTTTACAGAAAGTTTCATAGCATCCTTCATATACTTTGCAAGCAGTTTCATAAGCTCATCCACTTCAGATTGCGGTCGCTTCCAGTTTTCAGTGGAAAAAGCATACATTGTCACATATTTTATTCCAATATCAAAAGCTGCCTTACATACAGGCTCTACATTATCGCAACCTTTTAAATGTCCAAAATTTCTTGGAAGACCTCGTTTTTTCGCCCACCTGCCATTTCCATCAAGTATTATCGCAAGATGCGTAGGTATTTTATTATTTTTATTCATATCTTACCCAAAAAGAGGGTGCGGCTTAACCGAACCCCCAATCCATTCATTTTATACAGTCATTATTTCTTTTATCTTATCCTCGGTCATTTTCTCAATTTCATCTGAGAATTTGTCTGTTAGCTTCTGTATTTCAGTTTCAAGTTCCTTAAGATCATCTTCTGTAATCTCATTAGCTTTTTCCTGTTTCTTAAAATGATCAACAGCATCCCTTCTTATATTTCTAATTGCAATCTTAGCCTGTTCTGCCTTTTTCTTAATATCCTTTGAAAGTTCTTTACGCCTTTCCTCAGTAAGTTCAGGAAATACAAGTCTGATTGATTTTCCATCATTATTAGGAACAACCCCCAAATTAGCCATATTTATCTCTTTTTCAATGGTCTTAATAAGGCTTGCCTCCCAAGGCTGAATCTGTATAATCCTGGCCTCCGGAACAGAGATATTGGCAACTGACTGAAGCGGAGAAGGCTGTCCGTAATAATCTACCTTTATCTTATCCAAAATATGTGGATTCGCCCTTCCTGCCCTTATTGTAATATATTCTTCATTGAGATTATTAATAGTTTTATTCATTTTATCTTCATAAAGTTTTGTAGCCTCTGACATAAATAAACCTCCTCTTTTATTAAATGATATTAACTGCTACACAGTAACTCTTGTACCATTATTTATACCGTTTGCAGCATCTATTATACTATTCTCAGCATTTAAACCAAAGACCTGCATCGGCATCTTATTTTCATAGCACATTATTGTTGCAGCTAAATCAACCACAGCCAATTTTTTATCTAAAACCTCTTCAATGCTTACTTCATCATATTTTTTAGCAGAAGGGTTATCCTTAGGGTCACTGTCATATACACCATCTATTGCCTTGGCAAGTAAAATTGTATCTGCTTCTATTTCAACTGCCCTAAGCACAGCACCGGTATCAGTAGAAAAATAAGGATGCCCCGTACCACCTGCAAAGAAAACTACTATTCCCTTTTCAAAATACTTTAATGCCCTGTCTTTTGAAAAAAGTTTAGTCATACTTCCACATTCAAAAGGTGTAAGTATTGAAGTCTTCATTCCTACAAATCTAAAAATATCTGACACATAGATACAATTCATAACGGTAGCAAGCATACCTATCTGATCAGCCTTGGTTCTATCAATAGTGTTACTGGTTCGCCCTCTCCAGAAATTACCGCCACCAATAACCACTCCTACCTGAATGCCGCTATCTGTCATCTCTTTTACCTGTTTAGCAACCTCTATACAGGTAGCTTCATCAAAGCCTGTTTTTTTATCTCCTGCCAGTGCTTCTCCGGACAGCTTAAGCAATACTCTTTTATATTTTCCCATTAAGCCTCAACCTCATCTTCAAAGAAAGAATCAATGTCAACAGACGCATATGGAAGTGCACAGAAACCGTCAATAACGGCTCCGCTATTAATCTGAATTCCCTTAGAGCTTATATTACCCTTTATTACAGCTGTAGAATCAACTACAACAGGACCGTTTACATCTAAATTACCCTTAACAGCCCCTGCCACTACACAAGAAGCAGCTACAATGTCACCTATTACTACAGTACCGGCTGCAATTTTAACACAACCCTTACTTGTAATTCCTCCATCAAGTTTATTGGTATGTAAGTAAACTTCAGCAGCTGAAGACTTTCCTTTTACTACACCTGATATTGAAAGTTTACCAAGGCAGCTTATATCCCCATTAACTGTACCGAATACCTCAAGAGCACCGTCCGAAACTATGCTTCCGTTGATAACAGTACCCTTTGATATAACAGTAGGTGCTTCCACTAATTCATTAGAGGTTATTACACTATTTTCAACTGTAACGGTATCTGCTCCTATATCACCGGTGTATAAATTATTTTCTGTTATAGCACCAGTCGCACTAACATCTTCTGCATTTTCAAATATCGGCTCAACATAGGTAAGCTCCTCTGCAAGAGGCACATCAGTACTTTCCTCTGAACCACCAAAACTTAAAGTATCTTCTGCTTCCATCTTTCCAATCATCTCTTCATCAACTCCAAGAGCATCTTCTTCAGAAAGGTTAAATGCATCAAAACTATCAGAACCTGTGTCACTCAAGGTATCTACCATTTGATTGTCGTCACTTCCAAAATCCCCCATTGCACTTCCGATGTCTTCCTTCAAATCCTTAAAAAAACTCATAACATACCTCCAATTATTTTATCTTTTTATATTTTTTATTCACATTATGGTGAACAGGTTTGGTATCTTCCGTAATTTTATCAAACTTATAGCCTTCTTTTTTCAGCTTATTAATTATCCTTGGCAGGGCTTTTACTGAATTTTCTTTGCCCTTGGAATCATGAATAAGCACTATTTTATCTGAATTGCTCTTTGAGTACATTGCAATATCATTATATATCTTATCTGCTGAAGGTGCAGGCCAAGCAGCATCAGTTCCACCTAAATTCCAATCAAAATACTTAAACCCTGCTGATTCAAGCCAATTAATTATAGTGTACATATTGGTTTTAGAAACCCCGTTACTGCTTCCACCTGGAAACCTATATATCTTGGCATCTATACCGGTACTTTTCTTTACAAAGTCCCTGATAGCATATACATCTTTCTTAAAAGCATCTAAACTTGCATATATCTGTTTATAATTATGTGTTAAAGAATGTATTCCCAAGCTATGTCCTCGTTTTACTATCTTTTTAAGCCTTTTCACCGCAGCCTTGTTTTGATTTAAGCCAACCACAAAAAAGGTAGCCTTAATCTTATATTTATCAAGAATATGAAGTACCTTATCGGTATTCTCACTTGGACCGTCATCAAAAGTCAGATAAGCTACTTTCTGATGCACTTTTTTAACAGCCTTTTTTGTCTTTTTCTTTACATAGACAGTCTTTACCGAAGCATTAGCTGTATTCAGTAAGCCTTTGCTATTAAAAAAAATTATATTGTTCAGTAAAAATGATAAAATAAATATCATAATAAGACTAAACGAATATAATCTGCATCTATAATTTTTATCAATGTTCATTATTACTATCCCCTTTAATCAAAAATATCTCATCTATAATTGTATCATATTTTATATAAAATATCTACAAATATATTTATCAATTCCATATTTATATTATTACTTAAACTAATATTAAAATCATCATTTATATCCGGCTCACCACAAATATCTATTCCCAGAATGTGAATTTTATCAGCTAAATACTTTAATTCATTAATCAAAACAGGCAAAGACATTCTTCCCTGATCCCAATCCGAATTAAACTCTTCTTTAGACAGCACATCCTTATCCACTGAAAGATATATCGGCAGTCTGTTATCTAAATCAGCTTTAATAATATTGTCAGCAAAAATAATTCTCTCATTATTATTAAATTCGCAATCTTCAATATATTTTTTATCAGCTCCTATTATAAAAATCCTGCTTAATTTTTCATGTGTTTCATAGGCATCCGCTATCCATGAACCACAGGACAAAATATTCCCAAAAGCCGAAAATTGCATATCCGTGTGGTTATCATAAACTACCAGATTAAATGGTTCATCAATCAAATCAAGATAAAGTCTGCTTAAATGATGAAAGTTACCTGAGTCTAAGAAGTGAATTGCAGAAAGTTTCCCATAATCCTTAATCTCACTTAAAAGATATTCTCCGGCCTCCTCATCCATGTACCCTCTGACTCCGGACACCTTCGTGTCATCAAACATATGATAAGCAGAATTCTTATAAAAATCCTGCTTATCATAAATACTTGTAAAATTATGCAAATAAAGCATTATTCCACCCTGCCTGCTCCATTTCCAATTTCTGCCTCATAAATCTCAGCATCAATTCCGGTTGCTTCCTTATACTTTGTAATAACTTCTCTCTTGAAATTATCCACTGCATCATTTTTAACAATACTTACAGTACAGCCACCAAAACCGCCTCCGGTAATCCTTGAACCTATAACCCCCGGAATAGCCCATGAGATTTCTACAAGCTTATCTACTTCTGTGCAAGAAACCTCATAATCATCCCTAAGTGAAATATGAGAAGCATTCATAAGTTTTCCAAATGTTTCTATATCATCATTTTTGAGTGCTGTTACAGCCTTGATAGTACGCTGGTTTTCATAAACTGCGTGTTTAGCCCTCTTCCTTTGGATTTCATCCTTAATCAGTTCTTTATTAGCCTCGAACTCCTCCTCTGTCAAATCACCCAGTCCATTAATATTAAGCTTTGCCTGAAGCGCTTTAAGTGCATTCGTACTCTCATTTCTCCTATCATTATAAGCCGAATCAACAAGGCTGTGCTTTACATGACTATTGGTAATAAGCACCTTCGCATCTTTTAACTTAATCGGAGCATATTCATAAGAGAGATCAGCTGTATCAAGGAAGATTGCATTATCTTTCTTACCCATTGCAACTGCAAACTGATCCATAATTCCACAATTCATTCCATTAAACTGATTTTCTGAAATCTGACCAATTTTTGCTATCTCCACCATGTCCACATCAATATTATACATATATTTAAGTACAGTACCCATAAGAACCTCGATGGATGCTGATGATGAAAGCCCTGCTCCTGACGGAATATTTCCTATCATAGCAAGGTCAAAGCCCTGCTCTATCTTATGTCCTTTGCCAAGAAATGCCCAAACTACACCAATCAGATAATTTGCCCATCCGTTTTTCTTCTGATATGAAAGCTCAGGCAATTCTACCGATACAACATCTGCATTATCAAAATTCAATGAAATAAAATTAAGTTTATTGTCATCACGCTTTTTTACCAGTGCATATGTTCCCATAGTTAGTGCACAGGGAAAAACATGCCCACCATTATAATCTGTATGTTCACCAATCAGATTAACTCTTCCGGGTGAAAAGAAAAGTTCTGCACCGTCTATACTTCCATAATACTTTTCAAAACCCGCATATAGTTTGTCCTTCATAACTTTCTCCTTTTATAATAATTTAACCCAATTTATTTACCAGTTCCATTATTTACAGCACCTTCCGATGCAGTTTTTGTATTGCCCGATGTAACGGCACTGCCTGATGCGGCAGCCTTATAAAACTGTCCCGCTATTGAAAAGCCGTCTGAATACCCCTTACCATATCCGTCCTTATTACCAAAATAATATCCGCCAAATCCGGCTCCAATAACTAATGCGGCAATACATATACATATTGCTACCGTCTTTTGACGCTTTTCTTTTTTCAGACTATGTCTCCTGACTGCTTTTTCCTTTTTATACTTTTCAACCTTTTCTTTACTCATATTTTCTCCTTCTATGTATAATCATCTATAACCTGATTCCCTTTAACAAATCAGCAAAGCTGGTAGATGCCGAATCTCCGGTACTGTATTCCACAGGCACTGAATCCGTATCTTCCACTACTTCACTCTCAACAGCCTTGGTCATACTGAGGCTTAATTTACCATCCTTAATATCGGTAATCATGACCTTAACCTCATCATTTTCACTAACCACTTCTTTTGGATGCTTAATCCTCTTTTCAGACATCTGTGAAATATGTACCAGACCTGAAAGTCCATCAGGAAGCCTTACAAATGCTCCATAGTTTTCAAGGCGTTCAACTTTACCTGTAACCACTGTGCCGATAGCTATTTTAGACAGCTTTTCTTCTGTCTTCTTAGCTTCTTCTTCCCTAAGCACAGTTTTTGCTGAAAGCACCAGTTTTCTATCAGCCTCATCTACCTCAATTATTCTAACCTGTATATGTTTTCCTACAAAAATCTCAGTATCTTCAGTATATTCCAAAGCCAGTCCTGATGCCGGAATAAAAGCCCTTATTCCCTTAAGATAAGTTACAGCTCCACCCTTTACAGATTCTGTAATTTTTACCCCAAAAATCTGTCCGGTTTTTTTTGCTTCCTCAAGAAAGTCCCATGCAAGTATATTATCAGCTCTTTTTATGGATAACATTACCTGCCCATAGCCATTATCCGCAGAAATCACCACTGCATTTATTACATCACCTACAGCAATATCCGCTTTTATAGAAAATTTAGGGTCATTACTGAGCTCATCTATAGGAACTATTCCTTCAGCATACGAACCCAAATCCACTGTAACCTCAGTCTCTCCCACTCCAATCACAGGTCCCTTTACAATATCTCCCTCTCTCAGTCTTTTAAATGACTTTTCAAGTTCATCTAAATAATCATCCATACTTTCAATTTTTTCATTCTCAGCCATTTATCTTCTCCTAACTAATATAAGATCTTACCTAGTGCTACCTTTCTCAAATGCTCACCATAAGAAGTCTTGCCGTATTTATCGGCACTTTCTATCAATCTTTCCCTGCTGATCCAACCGTTTATATAAGCAATCTCTTCAATGGCGGAAATCATAACTCCCTGTCTTTTTTCAATAACCTTAACAAACTCCGTAGCATCTGACAGAGCATCAACAGTGCCTGTATCAAGCCATGCGTATCCTCTTCCCAAGGTAATTACATTCAATCTGCCTTCTTCCAAATAAATTCTGTTGAGATCTGTAATTTCCAGTTCCCCTCTCTTTGACGGCTTGAGTGATTTTGCATATTTTACAACTGTATTATCATAAAAATAAAGCCCCGTCACACAGTAATTTGACTTAGGGACTTCAGGCTTCTCCTCAATAGAAACAGCCTCACCCTTTTCATTAAACTCAACAATCCCAAATCTCTCAGGATCATCTACATAATATCCAAACACCGTCGCTCCGTTTTCCGTAAAACTTACCGCTTTCTTCAGATTAAGGGATAAACCGTTTCCGTAAAAAATATTATCTCCTAAAATCATTGCAACACTGTCATTTCCTATAAATTCTTCACCTATAATAAAGGCTTCAGCAAGACCGTTTGGTTTTTCCTGAATTTTATACGAAAGATGAATGCCGTACTCAGAGCCGTCTCCCAACAATTTTTCAAAATTAGGAAGATCTCTCGGTGTAGAAATAATTAAAATATCCCTAATTCCGGCTAACATTAGAGTAGATAACGGATAAAATATCATCGGCTTATCATAAACCGGCAACAGCTGTTTGCTGGTAACCTCTGTAAGAGGATAGAGTCTTGTACCTGAGCCTCCTGCAAGAATAATCCCTTTCATAAACACCCCCAAAATAAGTTATTAAACTATAATAGTATAAGCCTTTATCTCTTGTTTGACAATAAGTTAACAAACTTCAAACGCATTTTTTAAATGGACAAGTTCTCTGTCTCCTTGTATGCCAATCACATCAAATCTGCATTTAGTATCCATGGATATATTATGCTCACTCATATAAAAAAGCAAGGTTTTATATATTTTTCTTTGCTTTACAGGTGTGACTGCACTAAAAGGACTACCGTATCTATCGGAACTCCTATATTTCACCTCTATTGCTGTAAGATAGCCTTTAGGACTTAATGCAACTACATCTATTTCTCCCGTCTTCCTCAAGTAATTTTGCTCTAATATTTTATATCCTTTAGAAAGCAGATAAGTTACAGCCTTTTCTTCATATTTACTCCCAACAAAACGCTTATTTATACAACCACTTCCTATCTTCTCTTTTCAGCAACTGCCGACTTAAGCCTATCCATTTTGTCCACAAAAAGCAACACCTGAGCAACTACTTCATAAAGTTCAGGTGGAACATTTTCTCCTATCTCAAGCTTTGATAAAGATTTTACAAGTTTTTCATCCTCATACTGCGGAATATTATTTTTCATTGACTCTGCAATGATTTTCTCCGCTAAAACTCCTTTTCCGGCTGCAATTACAAATGGTGCTTCTCCACTTTCAGTATCATACCCGAGAGCCACTGCGGTTTTTATCTCTTTTTTCTTTTCCATTTTATAATCTTTTTTCTTTTCCATAGAAACTCCTTAATCATTTATATAAGTTTTTCTATGCAGAGGCGAAATCCCGAATTCTCTTATTCCTGCATAATGTTTTGCAGAGCCGTATCCTTTGTTTGATGCAAATCCATACATAGGATATTTTAAGTCCATATCCTTCATAAAGCGATCTCTTACTACCTTAGCAACAATACTTGCAGCTGCTATGGAAAGACACTTAGAATCACCGCCTACTACTGCCTGCTGTTCTATGTCAAGAATCGGTATTTTCTTATTTCCATCCACAAGTACTATATCAGGTCTTATATTCAAAGCGGATACCGCCTCTCTCATAGCTTCAAAGGTTGCCTGAAGTATATTTATTTCATCTATCCTATTATTATCTACACTGCCAAAACCCACACTTATGGCCTCACTCATAATACAGTTAAACAGTTCTTCCCGCTTGGTTTCCTTAACTTTTTTAGAATCATTTATATAAGGAATAATCAAATCTTTCGGAAAAATAACCGCTGCCGCAACTACAGGTCCTGCAAGCGGTCCTCTTCCTACCTCGTCAACTCCACATATATATCCGTTTTCACTGAACTGTCTTTCAAATTTTGACATTGATTTAACACGGTTAATTTCCATTTCATAATTTTCAAACTTTTTCTTTGCCATTTCTATTATTTTTTTAACGCCGCTTCTCTCATCATTCCTGTAGCAGGCAACAAATTCCCTTAATTTAGGTATACTGTAGTTCGCATATTCCTCTTTTATCTCTGATATATTTTTCATTAATTTACTGCTCCAAACTTTGATATTGGAAAAATCCTTATCCAGGCTTTTCCAATTATACTGCCCTGCTTTATCACTCCAACCTGCTCATACCTGGAATCATAACTGTTATTTCTATTATCTCCAAGCACAAAATATTCATCTTTTCCTAATTTTACACCATTCTTAGCTATACCTGAATAATGCATTACATCATTTATTAATGGGTCATCGTCAAGAATCCTTCCATTAACATAGACTCTTCCCTTTCGTATCGTTATCTTTTCTCCCGGCAAGCCTATAACTCTCTTTATATAAATACTTGAATCATGATAATGAAATACTATAATATCATACCTTTCTAAAGCTCCCATTTTATAAAAAAGCTTATCAATCAGTAACTTATCTGAGCTTTCAAAAGTAGGATTCATGGAAGAACCATTCACTATTGTTTCCTGAATTAAATATGCATTCACTAACCTCGCCAAAATCATTGCAGCCAAAATTACTGCTACGATTTTAGCATATAATTTAAATCCGGCTTCTTCATCTGCCTGTTCCTTAACAATAATTACTTTTTCAGCTTCATCTCTTTGTATCTGCTTATTTTTTTTATAATAATTATTCTTGAATCTATTTATATCATCTGCTTCATAATATTCATATATATCTGCACAAAATTCTAAACTGTCTTCAATTAAATCATTATTTTTTTTGATTATATCCTCATCCATACTGCTCATACTCCTACATTTTCGAGAGTTATTTTGCCGAGTCTTCCATTCTTAAAATCATCAAGAACCAGCGAAGCTGCCTTATCTGTATCTGCCTCTCCGCCTTTTTTTATTAATGCCCTCCTCTGTGCTATCATTTCCAATATCTTCATTGAAAAGCTTATCCCATCTGAATTATTTTCACCAGATTCAAAGCCGTAATACTTTGCAAGATTTCCTTCATATAACATTTCTATTTCAAATATAAATTTCATTGCAAGTTCTCTTTTTTCTATGACTTCATCTCGTATAGAGCCAATAAATGCTAAGTGTTCAGCTGTTATCCTATCCTCAAATTTAGGCCATAATATCCCCGGGGTATCTAAAAGTTCTACCTGTTTATTGAGCCTAATCCACTGCTTTCCCTTTGTAACTCCCGGCTTATTGCCGGTCTTGGTAACTGCCTTTCCGGCAAAGGAATTTATAAAAGTAGACTTTCCTACATTTGGAATACCTCCAACTATCGCTCTTACCGGTCTGTTAAGTATTCCTCTTGCCCTGTCTCTCGCCATTTTTGCTTCAGCTGCCTTAGCAATCGCATCTTTAACCTGTTTAATTCCATTTCCACTTTTAGAATTTAATTTAACTGCAATCAATCCTCGGTCTTCAAAATATTTAACCCAAGCATCCGTAGCTCTATCATCCGCCAAATCAGCCTTATTTAGTACAATAACCCTTGATTTATTGGCTGCAAGACTGTCTATGTCAGGATTTCTGGAACTTATGGGAATCCTTGCATCAACTAGCTCTATTACAACATCTATTAGCTTAATATCTTCCTTCATCTGGCGCACGACCTTTGTCATATGGCCTGGATACCAATGTAAATCGGGCATATCTTCCTCCAACTTTTCAATCATCAAATTAATCTGCCAAATTCAGTCCATTTATAAATGAAAATGGTTTTTCCCTGGCAATTGCCTTACCTATTATCTCAGTTTTAAGCACATTTCCAACACTTGCAAATCTGCTGTCTTCACTTTCATTTCTATTATCACCTAAAACAAAATATTCATTATCATCTAACTTTATGCTTTCTTCAGCCAAGCCACCATTTTGAATAATATCAATCTTAACTTTCTCTTTAAAAACTTCATCATTTATATAAACGATACCGTTTTTAATCTTAATTGTCTCGCCCGGCATTCCAATCACCCGTTTTACTTCAAAATAACTATGTTCTTTATTAGTCTGCTTGTATACGATAACATCATTTCTTTCCGGTTTTTGCAAATAATATGCTAATTTATTAACAATTACAATCTGCCCATCTTCCAAAGTAGGCTGCATTGAAATTCCCGAAACACTTGTTTTTATAAATACATTTGATGTTATTAAATAAGATGCTCCCACTGTAAATACTGATAAGAGTATCCATACTATTATTTCTTTTAATATTTTCTTTACAGAAGGTGTAGTTTCTATCTTTGCCTTTTTATGAAAATAAGATTTTCTTATCATAATCTTCCTTCCAGATATATAATATAATAAAAAAGGAACAACTGCAAGTAGTTGCTCCTTTTAAATAAAGTGCTGTCTTACTAGAACTAATTAAATTTCTTTAAGTTTAGCTGACTTACCTACTCTGCCACGAAGGAATGTGAGCTTAGCTCTTCTTACCTTACCATGACGAACAACTTCGATTCTGTCAACATTTGGGGAATGTACCGGCCAAGTTCTTTCAACACCAATACCTCCTGAAAGCTTTCTAACAGTGAAAGTCTCTCTTGCTCCGCCACCCTGTCTCTTAAGCACAATGCCTTCAAAGATCTGAATTCTTTCTCTCTGACCTTCCTTAACCTTAGCATGAACTTTCACAGTATCACCTACTCTGAATTCATCAACACTTGCCTTAAGCTGCTCTTTTTCAATCTCTCTGATTAATTCGTTCATTTCTAATCTCCTTTTCCATAGATGTTCTTAGCACGCTCACTATGAGGCGTCAGAGGACCATCCGCATTACACAACATCTTATTTTATCATGTATTTAAATTATTTTCAATACTTTATAAAAGATTTTCAATTCACCTTATTTTCCGTTCAAAAACAAGTTTGTTTTCCTTGGATAAATCTTCTCTAAAAACATAGCCCAAACAATTAAATTCTTTTAAATCTTCAACAGCCTCGATTTTTCTTTCAGCCATAAATCTTACCATTTCTCCTCTTGCCATCTTCGCATAAGTCCCTTTAGTAACCGGCTTCCCACTTACATCTTCAACAAAATCACAGGTAATGAATCTATCTGTCGGCATCAAATATTTCTCAATACATTTATAATATTCTTTAGATGCGAGATTTATAATTATTCCACTCTCATCCTTTACTTCATTATAAAGTCTGTTACCCCAAAATTCATATAAGTCTTTTTTTCCATCAACCATTAACTTCGCCTGCATTTCAAGCCTGTAAGGAACAACTCCATCCATAGGCTTTACAACTCCGTAAAATGCTGACAGTATTCTCAAATGTTCCTGTATGTATACAAGCTGCTCCTCATCAAAAACTGCAGGTGACATATACTTATATGCTATCCCCTCATAAGAAAGAACTGCAGGTGTCAGACTAACACTTAAGTCCATATTTGCAATTCTTTCCATATTTTCATCTGTCAGCTTATCATTGCATTTCCAAATTTTTTGTAATTCATTCCTATCTTTAGTTTTTAATAGATTAAGTATTACTTTTGTATCCTCAACAAATACAGGTCTTCCTGTTGCATTTAAAGAGTCTGTTTCCTTATTCATTTTTTTCGCAGGAGATAAAATAATTTTCATATCTAATCCTTAAAATATTCCTCACTATATCGCTCTAATTTTACAATTTCTGAATTTCTATATCTTCTGTCATCACTAACATCTTTTCCCAGCCAAGCAGGCTTCTTAAAATTATTAGCTTCTTCTACTGAAGCAAATTCAACCTCAGCAAAGACTAACCCCAAAAGTCTGCCTTGAAAAATATCGAGTTCAACCTTAAGTCCATCTTCCAATGGTATAATATATCTGTTTTTTCTTAATAAATCTCCACTTATTTTTTCTTTTAATGCTTCATATTCTTTCTCAGTGATTTCACACTCTATTTCATTATTTATAATAGGATCTCCATCACTTTTACAGACTGCAGACTTACTCTTTACAGTTAAAATATATCTTGTATTAATTTTTCTTATTCTAATTGTCGGTTTGGTACTGATATACCCCTGCTCTATTTCAAACTGCTTATAGTCATCTAATTTTTTTGGAATTTCATTCACCAAAAATTTTCTTTCAATTTCCATATATTATTTTTCCTCTTGTAAAAGCTGGTAATCAATATCATATTTAACCACAATTTTATACTTATCTGCAAATTTAGAGTAGTTATTTATAACCCTTTTCACAACATCCTCATGATTTATCTTATCAGCTCCTATAAGCATAACAAGATACTGGCAGGAACTGTATTTAGTTGCAACATCTCCAATTCGAAGAGATACTTTTATTATGTTTTCAAGGTCAAACATAGCTTCTGAAAGTGTGAGCGAATCTATCATATTGCCATCTTGCTTAGAAATTGTAAAAAGAATAATCTCTAAATTCGTTTCTTTTCTTGCAGAATACCTTGAAATAAATTGAAATATATGCTTAAACCCTTCATACTCCACCTGATATGCACCCATGGGCTTATTTTTTTCAGAAATAAGATGCTTTACTATCTCCATATCTGCACTGGTATTCATAACTTTATTTTTAGCATAATCTTCATCTGCAATAGTAAAGCTGTTTTTTCCGTTTTGTTTGGAATGACTAAGAGCCTCAACAGCTTTTCTGTATAACGACAGGAAATCACTTCCGTTAGCAGGTGATTTTGCAATACCTATGGAAATAGTAAAGTCCCTGTCAAGTTTCATACCTGCAAAACTCTCCTTCGCTGCATTCAACAATTTGCCCGAGATGCTATTAATATCTTTGTAGGTAAGATTGCCAACCAAAAACACTCCAAATTCATCTGCTGAAATCCTTGAAGCTATGTCCCTGTCCCTAAATGAATTACTCAATACTCCCGCAAGCCTTACAAGACAGGCATCACCCATAATATGACCATATTCTTCATTTATCTTTGCAAACTCATCAATATCAATAATAAACAACACTCCTGAGTTTCTTTCTCCACCCACAAAATCATCAACCTTATCTGAAAGATATTTTTTATTCCATAAGCCTGTTAAACCGTCTTTTAAAGAAATTATGTCAAGCTGGTTCAGTTTACTCGTTATATCACTATCCATAGCATTTTCACCACTATTAGTTACCATACCTACATCCTCTCATCATTTTCATTTATTTCCATTTGTTGCAGATTGCTTCAATCTGTTCTGCAAACTTATTCATATCCTTATTAGCAAGCCCACTATTAGCATTAATTATATCAATCAGTCTTTTTCCTGCTGAAAGCAGCTTCTCATACTCAGCCCTATGTTTAGCTGACTTAGTCTCCTTTTTAATAAGTACAGGCTCAGCAATATATTCCCATTCTCCTAAGGTCAAATCATAAATCGAACCACTGTAAGGTGCATAAGCATTATGTTTATATTCTTCTGTTAATGTTTTTCTAAAACTCTCAGCCACCTTATCCTCACCATGTACAATGAATACCGCACTTGGCTTTGGGTTAAAGGCTGAAACCCATGAGATAAGTCCGTTTTTATCTGCATGACCGCTTACACCCGCAAGTACTTTAATTTCAGCATTTACTTCTATTTCTTCACCAAACAGCTTAACTCTCTCAGCTCCGTCTACCAAAATACGGCCAAGAGTACCCACAGCCTGGTATCCAACAAAAAGTATTGTACACTCTCTCCTCCAAAGATTATGTTTTAAATGATGCCTTATCCTACCTGCTTCACACATTCCTGATGCTGAAATGATAACCTTTGGTTTTTTGTCAAAATTAATCGCAATCGAATCATTGCTTGTTATAGAAGTCTTAAGTCCACTGAAGCTTATAGGGTTAATTCCTGCATTAATTAATTCCATAGCCTCTTCATCAAAGCATTCCGCAAAATTTTTATTAAAAATATTGGTAGCCTCTATTGCCAGAGGACTGTCTACAAAAACTTCAAAATTATCATAGCCGTATACCAACCTGTCTTCTTTAATTTTTCTCATGAAATACAGTATTTCCTGTGTGCGTCCCACTGCAAAAGACGGTATAACTACATTCCCTCCTCTGCTGAAAGTATCATTTAATATATCTGACAATGTAGATACATAATCAATTCTGCTTCCATGTAACCTGTCACCATAAGTTGACTCCATAATTACAAAGTCGGCTTCTGTAGTATATGCAGGATCTTTAATAATTGGCTGATTAATATTTCCTATATCTCCGGAGAATACAAGTACCTTCGTTATATCTCCTTCAGTTATGGTAATCTTAATACTTGCAGAACCTAAAAGATGTCCCACATCTGTGTAAGAAATTCTGATTCCTTCGCAGATTATAAACTCTTCATTATAATTTACTTTATAAAAATGCTTAATTACACCCTCTACATCTTCCATTGTATATGGCGGTTCAAAATGCTCCTTACCTGCCCTTTTATTTTTTCTATTTTTCCATTCAGCTTCAAATTCCTGAATATGAGCAGAATCTCTTAACATAATATTACAAAGTTCGCAGGTAGCCACAGTTGCAAATATCTTCCCTTTAAAACCGTTTTTGTAAAGAGCAGGTATCATTCCTGTGTGGTCTACATGTGCATGCGTGACTAAGATATAGTCAATTTCAGATGGAGACACGGGCAAATCAGCATTTTCAAATACATTTACTCCCTGCTCCATACCATAGTCAACTAAAATATTCTTGCCACAAGCAGATAGAAAATGAGCACTTCCGGTAACTTCATGATCAGCACCAATAAAATGTAGTTTCATACCTTATCTCCATTATAATTAATAATTTCCTTTACATATTCTAACCAATTTCATTATATCATGTTTTTTTTAAGAATTATATACTTTTAGCATTTCTTCCATACATTTCTCATCTGAGAAAAATTCTTCTTTATCTATGTAATTAACTATTTTTTCCCTTTTAAACCAAGTCAACTGTCTTTTTGCAAAATGCCTTGTATCCCTTTTTATTATTTCCATACATTCGTCAAGGTTTGTCTTACCATTTAAATAATCAATAACTTCCTTATAACCTATTCCCTGCATAGAAACCATAGATTTATCATAACCTCTTTTCAATAACCCCTCTACTTCTTTTACAAGTCCCATTTCAAACATTATATCAACTCTTTTGTCTATTCTCTTATAAAGTTTCTCCCTATCCATTGTAAGTACAAAGTAAGCAAAATCAAATGGCGATACTCTTTCTCTTTCTTTTGCATTATGTTCTGATAGCTTTTCACCTGTCATTTCATAAAATGCAAGTGCCCTTACTACCTTTTTTACATTATTTTCAGAAACCGATTCTGCATAATCTTTATCTACCTCGGAAAGCCTTTTATGAATCTCTGTTTTACCCAAACTTTCAGCCATTTCTTCATATTTTTTCCTTACTTTGCTGTCATCTCCGTATTCAGTAAAATTAATATCATAAATTACCGACTGTATATAAAAACCGGTTCCTCCCACTATAATTGGGATATGCCCCCTACTTCTTATTTCTTCTATATATTTCATTACCTTATCTTTAAAAATAGTAACATTAAATTCTTCATTCGGCTCCAATTCATCTATCAAAAAATGAGGAACACCACACATTTCTTCTTCTGTAATCTTAGCAGTTCCAATATTCATATACTTATATACCTGCATGGAGTCGGCAGAAATTATTTCTCCACCTATCTCTTTTGCAAGCATAATTGACAGTGATGTCTTTCCAACAGCAGTAGGTCCTGTTAAAACTATCAAATCTTTCATTAAAATAACTCCCTATATTTATTAAGTATACAGAAAAGATAACATACCTTAACCTTATAAAATGCTTAGATAAGTATACCACTAATTTTTGTTATAGCCAATCGTGAGTTTTTGTGTTATACTTTTATATATTTATTTTAAGAAAGGCAGGTGTTTGATATAAGCGAGCTAAATTTCGTCAGAACCCTCAGACCTTTTAGCAATTTACAAAATCCTACCAACACCATATATGATCATCTCCCATATAAAAAAGACATTAATCTTATAAAAGAAAGTGATGTCAGACTGGTGTCAGGAAATGTAATAAAATACTTACATTTAGTTATAGACGAACCTACTCTTATAGATACAAACGAACTTTCAGAAATTAAAATAGATGAACAACATAATCTTTACTTGCTTGAAATGGCGAGAAAAGAGCAGGAATCCCTACTTGTTGATGATGTTGAAGAAGCTGAAATTGTATCTGCAAAAGATAACATTGAAAATGAAGATTTTACCGGTGAATTAGATTTGGAGTCTGTAAATGCCCTTGAAGAGGCTGATGAAAATGAGGATGACTATTCATTCTTGAATGATGATTGATGATAAAAGCAACTAAGAATGATATGCCCCTTGTTAAGTAGACAGGTAAAATATCTAAAATAATTTTTATGAACTACCACATGACATTTAAGTTATGTGGTAGTTTCTTTATGTTGTCCATTTTACTTGTGCATTGAAATCCTATAACTATTTTCTAGATGTAATACCTTTTGACTAAGTTTGATAAATATTTTATTTTTGTCTATTCTGTACATTAAACTTTCCAAACTTTGTGCACTTTATCATTGTCTGAAAATTCAAAATATATTATAATATTCCTATCTTGTTACTTCTAAAGCAAGAATTCTATTTTATATTTTTCAAATATCTGCTATAATGTCCTTAAGGGCATTGTGGCAGATTCTTAAGAAAGAAAGGACTATAATGCCAAAAAGAAAAATC
>NZ_JBQNBU010000016.1:0-41389 GCF_052169795.1 Catonella sp. | reverse complement strand
AATTCAGTAGTTATGAGATTCCTTCGTAACCATCAGAAAGATTCATGGGTAGCAAATTATCATAAATGTGGTGGTGCAGCAATTGCCCCTCTGCTTGGCGGTTACAATATGAAGGACTTTGAAGGCTGGCAGGGAAGAAATGATTATGATGCTTATATACAGAATCTTTATGAGCATAACCTTATCACCAAGTTCATACAGCATTTTAAGATAGTAAAATGGGAAGATGGTACACCATATAATTCATCTATTAGTGTATGGAATTATTATAAAAATAAGTATGATTCAGTACCTTACACATATAAACCTGACAAGAAAATCACATTAAAAAATGATAAAGATGACGTTTTGGTGCTTGAAAGGGATTCTGATACATTTGGCAGTCCTGAATTTTATAATAGAACTATTAAATTAAATGGCAAGGTAATTGCAAAAGGGGCAGAACCTGAAATAAATACAGGCGAGGGAACTGAGAGCTATTTGCTTCCTTGGGTATGGGAGGCAGCAACAGGAGAGAGAGTTCCTGAGGATGATGAGAAACTGTATCACTTTAACAATCAGGCAGGAGATACAACTTGGGAACTTCCTGCTTCTTGGAAAAATCTTGCTGATGTAAAGATTTACAAGCTTACAGACCTTGGCAAGAAAGAAGAACAGACTATACCTGTAGTAAATGGCAATATAACTATAAGTGCTGAAGCAAAACAGCCTTATGTAGTCTACAAGGGTAGTAAAGAAAACTTGACTGTTAAATGGAGTGAGGGTATGCACCTTATAGATGCCGGATTTAACAGCGGTAGTCTTGAGAGTTGGATAAAAGCAGGCACAGGAACAGCAGAAATAGCTAAGAGTCAGTTCAGCAACCCTATGATGAAGCTTAAAGGTGAAGTTTCTATGAGCCAGAAGCTTACAGACCTTACACCGGGTAAACAATATGCAGTGCTTGTGGGAGTGGATAATAGAAGTGACTCTAAGGCAATAATGAGCATAACTGAAGGCGGCAGGAAGCTGGCAGAGAATTATACAATACGTTCAATTGCAAAGAATTATGTAAAGGCATATACACATAATACTAAGAGTGCTACGGTTAACGGAAGCAGTTATTTCCAGCATATGTATGTATTCTTTAAGGCTCCAAGTTCAGGAGAGGCTACACTCACCTTATCAAAGCTTGCAGGAGAAGGAGAGGCTTACTTTGACGATGTAAGAGTTGTAGAAAGTGATGCCAATAACATAACTTTTGATGAGGATGGAGAGGTTGTTAAATTTACACAGGATTTTGAACATAGTGTTCAAGGCTTATATCCATTTGTTGTTGGTGGCATAGAAAATGTAGAAGATAACAGAATTCATCTTTCAGAGCTTCATGCTCCTTATACACAGGCAGGTTGGGATGTGAAGAAGATGGATGATGTGTTGGAGGGAAACTGGTCAGTAAAGATAAATGGTTTGACTGGAAGAAATGCAATAGCTTTTCAGACCATACCTCAGAACTTTAGATTTGAACCGGGTGTGAGATATCATATAAGCTTTAAGTATCAGTCAGGGACTGAAGGTACTTACGCTGTAGTAAAAGGAATAGGAGAAAATAGAGATTCTGAGATTGAACCTTTGGCTAGGGCTATGGGCAAGGATGCAGACGGCACTTATGAGACCTATATAGTAGGAGATGAGTCCGGACAGACTTGGTTTGGTATATATTCGACCGGTAAGGCTGCGGATTTACAGGGAACATCTAAAGCAGCAGCCAACTTCGGAGGCTATAAGGATTTTGTACTTGATGATCTTGTTATAACAAGAGTAGATGATGTTATACAGGAAAGTGAACTAATTGCTCTTATAGAAAGGGCTAAAAAGGAACTTACAAAAGATAAGCTTTCAAGTGCAAATTATAAAAAGGCACAGATTGCAATAGCTAAGGCAGAAGTTGCTTTAAAGGAAGATGGTAAGAATCAAAAGGCTATAAATGCAGCTTATAACAATCTGAATATGCTATTAAAGGAATTAACCAGAGATGTCAATCCGGAAGATGACTCAAATGACATTTCATTGGATGGAATGATAGCAACTGCCGGAAGTGAGCAGCCGGGATATCAAAGTGAAGGCTTGGCAAAGTACGCTATAGATAATAATGAAAGTACAATATGGCATACAAGCTGGGCAGGAGTAGCTCGAGTTGATATGTGGATTGATATAGCGCTTAAGGAAGCTGATACTGTAACCGGAGTTAGATTCTTGCAGAGAAGTGGCAATCAGAATGGAAGAATAGAAATAGCTAGAATAGAGGTAAAGAAGAAAGGTGAAATGGATTATAGGAATATAAAAACCTCTAAATTTAATACATCCGGTTGGAATATAGTTACTTTTAACCCTCAAGAAAATGTGACGAATGTAAGATTTAAAGCATTGAAGACTGTCGGAGATAAGCCTAGTGACGCTAATAAATATGCTTCTCTTGCTGAAATTAGGATATTAAAGAAAACTAAAGTAGAAGATAGTAAGCCTGATAAAACGGTACTTGAAGAACTGGTAACAAAGGCGGAAGATATCAAGAAGGAAAAGATTGCTGCTAATAATTTGACTGTTCTTGAAGAAAAAATTAAAGAGGCTAAGGCTGTTTTAGCCAAAGAAGATGCAAGCTACGTTGATATATTACTTGCAGAGGCAAATCTTAAGAAGGTACTTAAAGACTTAGAAAAAGGAAAGTATAAGAAAAATGCAGGTGTGGCACCTGTAGTTCCTTATGCACCTTCAAAAGAAAATACAGGTGTGGCACCTGTAGTTCCTTATGCACCTTCAAAAGAAAATAGTGAAACAACAGAAGCAGAAATAAAAAAACCTTCTGAGAACGTAAACGTACCTGAGAATAAAACCATAGAGGGAACAGTAGATGTAGATAAGCCTGCAAAGACTCTTAAAAAGGACAAACGTATCTTAAGAGTACTAAAGGAAGTAAAGACAGAGACTAAGGCACTGAAGACATTGCAGAAAGCAACTTCCAAGAAACTTGATATTGCAAAGGAGTTAAAGAGATATAGAAAGGCTGCAAAGAATGATAAGACTTTCCTGTCTATAAAGAAAAATGTTAATCGAGCAATCTCTTATATAGAGAAGGGCAAGGTAACTACTGCCGACAGTCTGCTTAAAAAGCTTGCAAAGCTTAATAAACAGCTTAAGAAATTACAGGCTTCAAAGAAGAATACTAAAAATGAAGCTAAAATTAAAAAGTTACAGAAAGAAATGCATAATATAAAGCTTGTAATAAGCTCTTTAAAAAGTGCAAGGAATTTTTTTGAGAAATAAGCTACAGTCCTGATTGAGAAATTTAGATTTATGGGAAGTCATACAGGGATTTTTAAGGAGTACCGTATGGCTTCCTTTCTACCAATTTTTTCAGTTATGTTTTTGAGTATCGAAATATAATACCACTTTGTGCAGGTAGAATTTACCTAATTTTACCTCTTTTATCTTTACATAAAGTTATTGTAGTGATAAAATATATTTTTGTAAGATTTTAGTTATATTTAAGCTGTGTTATGAATATTAATTTTAGGAAAGGGCTATATTTAGCTCAGGGTTGTAAATGGTAGCATTTAAAATTATAGGAGTTAAGGATTTTATGTATAAACTCCTTATGGAAGAGGTATTTGACAGTTTTCTTTTGGTATCATTTGAAATAGTTAATTATGCTAAATTTACTATAGATGGTGTAAGAAATAAAGAATGGTATGATGAAATGGAAGATACGGATTCCAAATATGTGAGCTGGAAAGAAGTAAGGAATGCAGCAGCATTATTGATAAAAGGCAAAAAAATTCCAATTGCTATAAAGGCTGTTTTCAGGCTATCTAAGTCAGGTACGGAGAAGATTGCAGGAGAACTTGGAGTACAAGATGCCGCAGAAAAAGATTATGGAATGTATTTTAATCTGAAGTTTGAAAAAGGAGAACTTAGCATAATTACCGGAGTATCTGTTGCAGATTTTCTCTTGGCTAAGGAAATTGGAAATTTGTGGGATGAATATTTACTCAAATTTCTTAAACATCATCAGATTGCAGCAGAAAGGCTGTAAGTTTACTACAGGAGGGAAATATGAGAGTATTAGTTACAGGCGGTGCAGGTTATATCGGAAGCCATACCTGCGTAGAACTTTTAGAAGCAGGACATGAGGTGGTTGTTTTTGATAATTTCTATAACTCAAATATGGAGTCTATAAAAAGAGTAGAAAAGATTACCGGGAAAAGTATTAAGTTTTATGAGGCGGATATGCTTGATAAGGCAGCAATGGATAAGATATTTGCAGAAAATAAAATAGATGCAGTTATCCATTTTGCAGGTTACAAAGCAGTAGGGGAGTCTGTGCATAAGCCGCTTGAATATTATCATAACAATATTACAGGTACATTAATCCTTGTAGAGGCCATGAAGAAGGCAGGAGTAAAAAATATAATCTTTTCATCCTCTGCCACTGTATATGGAGAGCCTGATAAGCTGCCTCTTACAGAGGATATGCCTCATGGAAAGGCATCATCACCTTATGGTGCTACAAAGATGATGCAGGAAGATATGTTTAATGATTTTCATGTTGCAGACAAGGATTTCAGTGTAATCCTTTTAAGATATTTCAATCCGATAGGTGCACATGAAAGTGGAATGATAGGAGAAGATCCAAAAGGAATTCCTAATAACCTTGTGCCTTATATTGCTCAGGTGGCAGTAGGCAAACTTGAAAAATTGGGTATTTTTGGAGATGATTATCCTACTCCTGATGGAACCTGCCTAAGAGATTATATCCATGTAGTAGATCTTGCAAGAGGTCATGTGCTTGCTCTTAAAAAGTTTGAGGAAGAGCCTGCTGTAAGGATATATAATCTTGGTACAGGAAACGGTATTTCCGTACTTGAAGTTTTCCATGCTTTTGAAAAAGCTTGTGGAAAAGAGCTTGCTTATGAGATGAAGCCAAGAAGAGATGGTGATGTTCCTGCCTGCTATGCAGACAGCTCTAAGGCGGAGAAGGAGCTTGGTTTTAAGGCGGAGTATGGAATAGAGAGAATGTGTGCAGATAGCTGGAGATGGCAGTCTGCAAATCCGGATGGATATAGGGGGTAGATGTAAAAGATTTGGTATATAGATAGGAATAATTAAGCCATTTACATTATTTAAGATGTAAGTGGCTTAATTAATATACAATAACTTTTCAAGTGGAGAAATTGTTATGCCGAACAAAAACATGATAAGTAACAGAAAAACGATAAATGGCATTTATAAAATCGTATTTATTGCAGTTTTTACGGGCTGTATTATGCTTTTAGCTGTTGTATTTATAAGTACATACATATTTAACCAAACAAGGTCACTTATGTACTTAGATTATATAACTGAAGAATATGATAAATTTAACAGACAATGCGAAAATCTGATTATGGAGAAAGAATTTGTAGAAAATTGTGAAAAATGTATCTCCGATAAAAGATATATATCAGAAATAAAATATAAATTAAAAGACATAGGAATATATGGCAGCGAAATGAAAGTTATTCTTACAGATAGAAAAGGTGGTATTAGATTTGCTGAGAATGATGAAAAAAGTGATTTACATATATGCAGTTTTCTAAAAATAATAGTTGCCAATGCTAAAGAAGGTGAAACTCCGTATCACAGTATCTATAAATTAAGAACTTATGCAGCCGATTTAGTATATACATACATTGGCAGAGATGATATGGTTATTAATCTTTTTGTAGAACGCCCTATTTGGGAGAGAGTATTTCCAAAATACAGATTTGACGGGGTAATAACCGGTAGAAACCAAAATGCAATAATGACCAGCAGAGAAGGATTTGTAGCAGATAATAAATTAAATAAGTTTGAAATTGGTAAAAACAAGGAAAAATTAAAGGATTATGTTGTAAACAGCAAGGTACTGGCAGATGGAAAAACAAAGATATATTCTATGATATATGCACCTAAAAATGAGGTAATTTTACTGGTAGGGATTTTAATAGTGATAGTATTTGGGAGTTTATGGTCAGTTATTGTTATAAAAATATCAATGAATACGGCAAAAGAGAGTGCAAGGGTGAGGGAAGAGCTGATTCATAGGAATTATATAGCGGAAATAAGAGAGCTTACAGCCCGTATTAATCCTCATTTTATGTATAATACTCTGGAAATGATAAAATATATGATAGTTCAGGATGGTAAAACTGCAAGAATAATACTTGAAAAATTTACAAAAATACTTAGATACAGCATAAGCAGTACTGAAAGAGAAATATCATTAGAGGAAGATTTGCATTACATAAAAGATTATATTGCTATTCAAGAGGAAAGATTTAAGGACAGGTTTAAGTGTAATTTTAAAATAAGTGATGAGGCAAAAGAACTTAAAGTTATGAAACTTGCATTACAGCCTATTATAGAAAACAGTATAAAATATGGATTTAAGAAGAGTATGTACTTAGATGTAGAGGTTGTAGGAGAGAAAAAAGAAAATTATCTTGTGCTTACGGTTACTGATGACGGAGGAGGTATGGAAGAGGAGGCACTTGAAAAACTTAGAGAAGAAATTAAAGAAAGTGAAGTAAAAGGAACTCACAACGGGATACATAATATCGCAAGAAGACTGGAATTAAAATATAAGGGAAAGAGCGGACTTAGCATAGAAAATACAGAAAAAGGCTTTAAGGTTACCTTATACATAAAGCAGGAGGAAGAAAATGTATAGTGTATTGGTGGCAGAAGATGAGGTTATAATAAGGAAGGGGATAATTTTTTCTATAAATTGGGAAAAACTCGGAATAAAACTGATAGGTGAGGCTGATAATGGTGAGGACGGCATAAAACTCATAGAGGAATTGAAACCGGATATTGTAATTACAGATATAAATATGCCTATTACAGACGGTCTTGAAATGATAAAACGAACAAAAAATCTTGAACCATATTCAGCAATTATAATAAGCGGATATTCTGATTTTGAATATGCCAAAGAAGCTATAAATTACGGAGTTTCAGGATATCTTCTAAAACCTTATTCAGAAGAAGAACTGGAAGAAACCATAAAAATGGCACTTAAACAATGTGATGACAGAAAAAGACTGAAATATTATGAAAATACGGATAATATACAGCTACCGGAGCTTTTAGGAACTTTGAATAAGAAAATAACGGATCCGGTTGTAGAACAGATTGTAACCTATATCCATCAAAATTACAGTGAAAAAACTACAATTCATAATTTGGAAGAACTTGTAAGCTATAGCGAGCGTATGATAAATATAAAGTTCAAAGAAGAAATGGGAACCACAGTAATAGATTATTTAAATAGATATAGAATACAGCAGGCAATAAATATGTTGGCTAAAAATAAAAATAATATAAATGAAATTGCAGTTAAATGCGGCTTTGGAGATTATAAGTATTTTAGAGTAGTTTTTAAGAAATATATAGGAGTATCGCCAAAAGAATTCTTAACTTATCTCATACATTGATGATTATAATGTGGATATAAATGAAAATATCATATATATTTGCCAATAGAATATAAGTGCAAAATAAACATTTCGGTATTTTGCACTTATATTTCTGTTTTTAAGGTATAAAACACAGCAAAATTATAATAGAATAACAATATAAGGTATTAAATAAATAACAATTAGGGAGGAAGAAAAAATGAAAAAAGGATTACTTATTACTATGCTTTTAGCATCACTTACTCTTACTGCCTGTGGTGGTGGAACTGCCGATTCAGGCAAAAAGGACAGTAGAAAGTCTGCTTCTATGGCAAGCACAAAAAGCGGCAATAAAAGCGAAGCATCTACATCAGGTGAAAAAAAGGGTGGTAAGCTTGTAGTTTACACAATGAATAGCGAGGGTCTTGTAAATGCTACCATACCTCTTTTTGAAGAAAAATATGGTATAGATGTAGAAGTTATTCAGGCAGGTACAGGAGAACTTATTAAGAGAATCCAATCTGAAAAAAATGATCCTTATGGAGATGTTATGTTTGGAGGTTCGTGGTCGCTTGACTTTGATAACAAAGATTTATGGCAGGAATATGTATCACCGAATAATGAGGCGGTAATAGATACATATAAAAATACTACAGGTTTGATTACACCTTATGTACTTGATGGAAGTTGTCTTATAGTAAATAAGGAGCTTGTAGGCGAGAATAAAATAACATCCTATGAAGATTTATTAAAGCCTGAATTTAAGGGTAAGATTGCTACTGCCGATCCTGCAAATTCATCTTCAGCTTTTGCACAGCTTACTAATATTCTTCTTGCAAAGGGTGGATATGAGGACGAGAAGGCTTGGAATTATGTTAAGGATCTTTTCACTAATATAGACGGCAAAATCCAGTCAGGCTCAAGTGCGGTATATAAGAGTGTTGCAGACGGTGAAATGGCTGTAGGTCTTTCTTATGAAGATCCTTGTGCACAACTTGTAAAAGACGGTGCTAATGTGGAAGTGGTTTATCCTTCAGAAGGAAGTGTTTACCTTCCTGCAGGAACAACTATTATAAAAGATTGTAAGAATCTTGAAAATGCAAAACTTTTTGTAGATTTTGTAATAAGTGAAGAAATGCAGAATATTTATGGAACTACACTTACAAACAGACCTGTAAGAAAAGATGCAAAGACTTCTGAAACAATGAAGCCATTTTCTGAAATCAAGGTAATTGAAGAAGATATGGGCTATGTAAGTACACATAAGAAGGATATTATTGCAAAGTATACAGATATATTTACTACATTACAGTCTAAATAATCTGAAAAAATTGATAAACCACAGTTCCTCTTAGTTCGGGTATTGTGGTTTATCTTTTAAGAAAATGTTAGGTAAAGGGGATAGTTATGGCAAAAATATCGGTTAAAAATGTTATTAAGAAATATGGTGAAAATACTGTAATTCCGAAACTTAGTGTGGAGATAGGAAAAGGTGAGCTTTTTACTTTGCTTGGACCTTCCGGTTGCGGCAAGACTACCTTGCTTAGAATGATAGCAGGTTTTAATTCTATAGAAGGCGGAGATATATTTTTCGATGATAAAAGAATAAATGATGTAGATCCGAGCAAAAGAAATATTGGAATGGTATTTCAGAATTATGCAATTTTTCCAAATATGACAGTAAGGGCAAATGTAGCATTTGGTTTAAAAAACAGGAAACTTGATAAAGCGGAGGTGACTAAGAGGACAGAAGAATTTTTAGAGCTGATGCAGATTAAACAGTATGCGGACAGAATGCCTGAGAGACTTTCAGGAGGGCAGCAGCAGAGAGTTGCACTTGCAAGAGCCTTAGTCATAAAACCGGATGTACTTCTTATGGATGAACCGCTTTCAAACTTGGATGCAAAGCTTAGACTTGAAATGAGGAGAGTAATCAGAAATACTCAGAAAAATGTAGGTATAACAACTGTTTATGTAACCCATGATCAAGAAGAAGCAATGGCTATAAGTGATAAGATAGCAATTATGAAAGAAGGAGTAATCCAACAGATCGGTACTTCAAAGTTTGTATATCAACGGCCGTCAAATACTTTTGTAGCAAATTTTATAGGTCGTTCAAATATGGTAGAGGCGGAACTTGATAATGGAACTCTTATATTTAAGAGTGGATATAAGACCGGATTTGAGCCTCTTAGAAAAGAGGGTAAGAAACCTGTAATCTGCTCAATAAGACCGGAAGAATTTGTAATTTGTGATAATTCTCAAGAAGGTATAAAAGGAATAGTAAAAGAAAGTATGTACTTGGGACTTAACACTCATTATTTTGTAGAACTTAATTGGGGAGAAACTGTTGAAATAATCGAAGAGTCATCTGTAGATGATATAATGGAGCCTGGTAAAGAAGTTTCCCTAAGAATAAAAGAGAATAAAGTAAATATATTTGAAGCGGATGGCAGCAAAAATCTTTTGATGAGTTAGGGGGCGAGATAAATGAAAGATAATAATAAATTTCGTCTTGATGTCTGGGGATTTATAACTTTATTTACTATAGTATTGTATGCCTTATTTCTTATATACCCTATGGCATTTTTGGTGAAACAGGCATTATTTAATGCGGAAACAGGAAAGTTCACTCTTGAAGAATTTGAAAAATTTTTCTCTAAAAGCTATTATTTTGCTACATTATTTAATAGTTTTAAACTATCAATAACAGCAACTTTACTTGCTGTAGCAATAGGAACTCCACTTGCTTATATATTTTCAATATATAAAATAAAAGGTAAGAGATTTTTAAGCATGCTTATAATTATAGCATCTATGTCTGCGCCTTTTATAGGTGCATATTCTTGGATACTTCTGCTTGGAAGAAACGGAGTAATTACTTCATTTTTAGGAAATTTAGGTATACATACTCCTGACATTTACGGTTTTAGCGGTATCGTACTTGTAATGACTATGCAGCTTTTTCCACTGGTATTCCTTTATGTAAGAGGAGCACTTAAAAATGTAGATAATTCACTTCTTGAAGCCAGTAAAAATCTTGGCTGTGCAGGAATAAAAAGCTTTTTTAAGGTAGTTGTACCGCTCATCATACCGACTATACTTGCAGCTTCACTTTTAGTATTTATGAGAGCGTTTGCGGATTTTGGAACACCGATGCTTATAGGAGAAGGTTATAGGACATTTCCTGTGGTGCTTTATAATGAGTTTATAAGTGAAGTAGGCGGTGATGACAGTTTTGCTTCAGCCATAGCGGTAATAGCCATTCTTATTACAACACTTGTATTTTTAATACAGAAGTATATTGCAAACAAAAAGTCATTTTCATTAAATGCACTTCACCCTATAGAAGAGAAAAAAGCAAAAAGCGGGATAAATGCACTTGTACATTTCTTTTCTTATCTTATAGTAGGAATTGCAGTTATGCCACAGTGTTATGTAATCTACACTTCTTTTAAGAAAACAGAAGGTAAGATATTTACCGCAGGTCATAGTTTGGACAGTTATAAAGAGGCATTTTCAAAGCTTGGCACAAGTATACAAAATACTATAATAATGCCTGCCACAGCTCTTGCAGTAATAGTTCTTTTAGCGGTTCTTATAGCTTATCTTGTAGTTAGAAGAAAGAATAATATAACCAATTTAGTTGATATAATTTCAATGATTCCGTTTATAGTACCGGGTACGGTACTTGGTATAGCACTTTTGATAAGTTTTAATAAAAAGCCGCTTCTTATCAGTGGAACTATGTTTATTATGGTGGCAGCATTGGTTATAAGAAGGTTGCCATATACCATAAGGTCATCAGTTGCAGTACTTGCACAGATACCTATGAGTATCGAGGAAGCCGCCATTTCGCTGGGGGCAACCAAAATGAAGGCATTTTTCAGGGTTACGGCACCTATGATGGCAGGTGGTATCCTTTCCGGTGCAATACTTAGTTGGGTAACAATGATTAGTGAACTTTCCACAGCCATAATTCTTTACACAGGTAAGACAAAAACTTTGACAGTAGCGGTATATACTGAGGTTGTAAGAGGAAATTATGGTGTTGCAGCGGCGCTTTCCACTATACTGACACTGCTTACCGTACTTTCCCTTGTGATATTTTCAAAGTTCAGCAAGAACAAGGAAGTTAGTATATAGTAGAGATGCTATCTTGTTTATGTAAATAGTTATTAAGCAGTCGATATTC
This sequence comes from Catonella sp., assembly GCF_052169795.1. Lineage (GTDB taxonomy): Bacteria > Bacillota > Clostridia > Lachnospirales > Lachnospiraceae > Catonella. The sequence continues at coordinate 29,740 of NZ_JBQNBU010000016.1, read as the reverse complement.
TATGGTAAATATAAATCATAGGAAACCGACTGCTGTTTTTATGTGGAAAAAAGTAGGTACTGTCACATTAAAGCTAAACAATATTAGTGAATAATTTGGAATTATAATCTTGTAACTTCCCATTCTTTTTCCTTAGCAGGAGTATGCGTACGGGTGCGGGTATGTTCTGAAGTTTTTCTGTCCTTAAATGGGTTAAACTTATTATGAAGTTCTTCAAAAGAAACTCCGTGTCTCTTATTTTCTTTGTCTACATAATAAGAATCAGACTCTTTTTTGCGTTCAGCATTACGCTCATCCCATTTTTGTTTGATTTCTGTTTCCTCATTAAAACGCTCTGTTTCAAGACGGTGTCTGGTGCGTTTGTCCTTCCCTGAGAAAATATTTATCGAGGTCTTTGGCTCTACAGGTGTTCTAGGGTTGTATGTAATCGGTGTAAAGCCGTTTTCGGTTGCCATACTCAAGTTATGCTCTGATTTATTAGAAAGATCCATATAGCTTTGAAGCTTGTCTGTAAAATCAGCAAGAGTAGACTCTACATTGTTTTGATCAAGATTTAATCCTTCGGTGTATGGTTTTCCGTTTATATAAACCTTAGATAAAGCAGACTCAATAAGAGTAATATCAGTAGTTAGGTGGTCACTTCCAAGAAGTTTGGCACCGGTTAATTCCTCTAAAGCCCACATAGCTGTATTTGCTTTTTCTTTTTTAGTTTCCATAATGTTTTGTGCAAGAGTTTCTACAAGTCCGTCACTAAGGTTTGATTTTTGCTTAAAGGTTTCAGTTGCTCTTTCTCTAAAGCATTCATCTGCTTTTTCTCTTGCGGAATAACCAATTCTAAACATTTCATTTTCAACAGAAGTTCTTGGTGTAAAAGTATCTTCTTCGCCTACAAGATTTTCACCATACTCTTTTACTGATTGGAAAAGACCGCTACAAAAATGTCCGGCGATGTTAAGGTGTCGCATAGACTCTTTATTTTCTTCACTTAAAAGATCTGATGAGAGGATACCACCTGTAATCTGAGAGATAGAAAATGCAAGGTCATTACCATTTTCATCAATCATAGGAGCAGTTTGATTCAGTGTATTCAAGAATCCTGCACTTCTGTTAACAGGAATAAAAGCTTCTTTGCTTGTTGCAGGGTTGATAGAGGCAATATTTTTTATGGTATCAAATGTTTTTTCAAAATCCATACGGACTGCATTCATTGCAGATGAACCGATTTCCTTTTCAAGTTCGCTAAAACTCTGTATTTTATTTGCAAACTCTGACCAGCCTGACAAATCTCTGCCTGTTATCAGCTTGTTATCATCTGTTAATGAGAAGTTTTCGTTCCAAAAACGGGTAAAATTCGCCTGTTTTTCATTTGGTATTCCAAGCTGACCGCAAAGCCACTTATCTCTATACCCTGTCACATCTTCCTTAGAGGCAGCAGGATTAAGTATATCTTCATCATTAGCATACATATGATATAAACGACTTGTAAAATCATTTACCCTGCCAACACTGTTTTCGTTAATTTCACCTGTGCCATCAAGGAAAAGATTGCTGACTCCCTTAATAAGATAGTTATAATTTTCACGAAGTGACACCGCATCTCCGTTAGCCGCAACAAAGCTTTCAGGCATTGTATAGCTGATACCGCCACTGATTAAGTCTTTTTTAGGTGTTACATTAATATGCTCTTTTTCGTTTGCTTTTCTAAGACGGTTTGAAATAACAGGAATGTCAGATGAAGCATGGATAGGAAGCATATCTATATCACCATTTTGATTCTTATATGCAAAATCTATCTGACTGCCGGCAAAAAGTGACTTCATTATATCAGCTTTCTTATCTTCGCTAGATGCGTAGTGTATGTGTTTTTCCTTGAACACATCAGTAGCAGATACTCCGTCTATATAAATGTCATCAAAGAGTCTGTGATCATCGTTTTTAAATATTTTCTTAGCGACAACCTGTGAAAATGCAAGGTCAAAATTGTGACTTGCAAATTCTTTAGCTCTTTCTGAAATATTTGCCAGTCTTGTTGCTCTTACAAAATCGTTTGCAATTTCATTATCAGGTACCTGAATGTCCATATTAATTTCGCTTGGCTCAAGGAGGTTTCCGGCAACAGCCTTTGACATATCAATCATACGAGAGAGTTTTTCGCTGTCACCACCAAGAAAAGCTTCAAGAGATGCTTTTTCTTCCCTATCCATCTTATCAACCTGCATACTGCCGGTAAGAACGGTAGCAAGAATACTTCTAGTAGCAGTTCTTGCAAGTCTCATCTCCATATCCTTTTCTTCAAGTTCGGCAGTTATTTCATAAGAAGTGTTGAGAAGATCATTTGAACCACCATTTGTTTCTATTATAGAAGAAAGGGCGTTAAAGTGAAGTTTAGCATGGCCTATAGCTCCACTTCTTTCCATAACCTGATCAAGGGTATTTAGGAGATTTTTGTACTCTTCTCTATACTCCTCAGGAATACGGTTTATAGAGGTCTTTGCCATACGGAGATCACTCTTAAATTCGTGGTCAAGCTCGTTGGTGGTAAGTCCTGAAAATCCCATGATAGGTTTGTAATGTCTGTCATTTCTTGAGTTTTCCCACTCACTTCCTATTGAGTATTTAAGAAATTCAGAATAAAGGCTCTGATATGCTTCCTCAGCATAAGGAGAAAACATTTTCATAGTATCTTCTACTCTTGCAAATACACCATCTTTTTCGAGGGCTGTAAATTTATTACTTTTAAGCTCCTGCTTTCTTTCGCAAAACTCTGTAGTATTAGCATCTTCAATATGGGCATTCTTATAATAGTGGTTTTTAAAAGCTTCTTCATCCTTAAAAAGACCGATTGAAACAGCACTTGTCATAGCAGGATGATCCATAAAACGGTCTGCCTGTGGGGCAAAAGCCTCTAAGGTAAGCTGATAGGTGCTGCCATCTTTAAGAGTTATATTTCCAATATGTGCAGCTACATGCTGATCCCATTTACGCTCTCCCTTAGTTACTCCGTCTAAAGAATCTTTCATAGCCAAATCTACAGAATAATCAGATATAGAAAAGGAAGGTGTTGGTTTTCCTAAGTTTACGGCAGCATAAGATGAATAGTCACAAATCTGTCTGTTGCTGTGCAGACTTCCACTACACTCTGTAGGTACAAAAAGACGCATTTCTGTTTCAGGATTAATCTGTGTGAAAGAAAGAAGTTCGTTGATGGCTTCTTCCTTTTTAGCAAAATTTTCATTAAGTCTTGTACTTTGATTAGGCATATCTTTAAAATTATCGGGTTCAAGAGCAAGTCCTGCCGCTGCAAATTCTCCCCAAAGCAGAGAGAAGTTCTGGCTCATGTATGGAGCGATTTTTCCAACTTCTTGGTTGTAAAACATAGCATCTGCAAAATTTTTAAAATCCCCACGCTCATTAGCAGGTATACCAAGCTCAGTTGCAAGCCAGTCAAGTCCTTCTTCTCTTGCGTTAGTTCCCTGACGGAACATATCAACATTAATAGGAAGTTCAGATAAACCAAGTCTGGCATCGATTTCTGTAATAAAATCATATCCCTTTTTAAAATCAATTTCTCCATTTGTGAAGAAATGATTTGCAATGCCCTTTACAAGACGGTTGTTGTTAATTCTCATCTTAAATACGGGACTTCCTATTGAAGCACTGCCGTATTCAGGCATCTTTGGTTTCATGGTAAATCCGTTATCGGCAGTCCCTTCAAAGAGGAAAAACTCCCCACCACCTGCAGTTTCTATTGCATCTTTTAGAGAACTGTCTAAAATAAGCCCTTCTGAGTAAACGCCCTCTTCAATGTTATTACCTGTAACTTTATACATATTTAAAGCTCCCTTCAATTTGCTTTTTAATTTGTCGGACTTTATGATGACACCTTATCACATTAAAAGACACATAAAAGACACAGGGTAGAAAATAAAAATTTGTGCTTATTTTGTGTCTTTTATCATGTTATACTATAGTTTTAGTATAGATAATATCTAAGGAGTGATATGATGCGAATATTTGCGATAGATGATGAAAAACTGGCTCTTGAAGCTCTCATCAGTGCTATTCATAAGGCTGTGCCGATGTCTGAGGTCTATGGTTTTCGTAATCCGTCCGACCTGTTAGAAAAGCTTGAAGAAATAGTGCCGGATATTGTATTTTTGGATGTAGAGATGAAAAAGATGAACGGAATTGAACTGGCAGAGGAAATAAAAAAGAGAGTATCAGAAATAAATCTTATTTTTGCAAGTGGATTTAGTGAATATACAAAAGATGCCTTTACAGTACATGCAAGCGGTTATGTTATGAAGCCGATTACTGCAGAAAAGATTAAAAATGAGATTAGCAATCTGAGGTTTCCTGTAGTTGAAAAGGATAAAGTACTGGAAATCCAAACATTTGGAAATTTTGAAATTTTTGTAGAAAATGCACCGATTCCGTTAAAGTATAATAAAAGCAAAGAACTTCTTGCCTATCTCATTGATAGAAATGGTGCATTATGCAGTAATGGTGAACTTATTTCTGTTTTGTGGGAAAATGACCTTGACTCCAAAAGACATATTTCATATCTTAAAAATTTAAGGTCGGATTTGGCGGGAACTTTAGAAAATTTTGGCTTTTCGGATATTCTTATAAGAGAATGGGGGAAACTTGGCATACAAAAAGAAAGAGTATCCTGTGATTATTACAGGTGGTTAGAGGGAGATAAAGAGGCATACCGAGGGGAATATATGAGTCAGTACAGCTGGGCTGAATACACTAATGCAATACTAATGGATGATTATCAGAAGAGGTTTCAATGATTGCAACAAAAACTGTTAAAATAAAAAAACTTAAAAAATGTTTTCGTGGCGAAGATTATGATATTGACATATATCTTAATAATGCACTTTGGGGGAAAATCAGTCCTCTTGAAAAGAAACAGTTCCTCTGGCAAATGAAGGAATGTGGCAGAGTAAATGAAAATTTTTGGAGAAATGAAAAGCCTAAAGACGAAAAAATTACTATGAAGATGGTATATGAGAGGACTTTTTCAGACCTGTTTTTTGATGGGCAAGAGGTTAATATTCCTATGATGGTGGAGGAAGTATTAGAAAATTTAGAAATAGATGAACTTTCTTATAAAGAAAAATATAAAATGCCAAAGGTAACAAACGGCAATTTATTAGAAGTAATATGTCATATTATTGAAAATTTGACAGAAGGAGAACTTTCAAAAGAATTGTCAAAGGTTAGATTTGTACATAAAAGAAAGCAAGAAATTTGGACTTTTGTAAGTGAAAAAGAAAAACCGGTAAATAGAAAGAGAATTTCTTTTGAAAGGCTAGTTAAGATATTGGAGACATATAATGGAAAATCATAATTATACTTATGCTATGGTTGAGTTTTTTGCAGCACTAATAATACTTGTGCTTTTAATAGAAAGCCATTTTATATCAAAGCCAAGCAATAGAGGACGCATGTTAAATATACTTTTGCGAACCTTGTTTTTACTTCTAGCATCAGACGGAGCCTCATATATGCTTTCTAAATCAGGGTATATGTCTCATTCTGCAGAGATATTTTTCCTTATATCGACATCACTTGCCTATGTTATGTTGGCAATATTTAATTATTATGTTATAATTCATATTAGGGAAAAAGCAAAGATTTCGATGTGGTTTGGTCACATAGGCTTAATATTTGCGGTAATTGAGAGTTTGTTTTGGATAACTTCTTATAAATTAGGTACAGTATATAGTGTAACAGCCGGTTTTTATAAAAGAAGGGAGTTATTTTGGTTATCACAGTTCATAGTTATCGGTATGATAGCATATATTCTTATAATAACTATTCTTTTTTTTAATAAATTAAAGAGAAGGGACGGTATTATATTTATAAGCTGTGTTTTAGGAATTTTGCTCTCGATAGGCTTAAGAGAGGTTATCCCTGATGTAGGGATACCTATAGTTTACCTGCTTGTAACCTTATTAGTTATAGGTCTTTATATTGTACTTCATATTGAACAAAATGTTCTTCTCCGCATAAAAGATGAAAAACTTGTTCAAAGCAGAATATCTATAATGCTTAGTCAGATTAGACCGCATTTCCTCTATAATGCTCTAAACGCTATTCACTATCTCTGCGAAAAAGACCCTAAGCTTGCCCAAAAAGCTATTGCAGAGTTTTCGGATTATTTGAGAGGAAATCTTGATTCTGTAAGTGTGGATAGAACTGTTTTATTTTCTAAAGAGCTTGAACATATAAAGAACTATCTTTTTTTGGAAAAGCTTCGTTATGAGGATGAACTTGAAATTGCTTATGAGCTTGGCACTATCGCTTTCTTTTTACCACCGCTTACAGTACAGCCTTTGGTGGAAAATGCAGTGAGGTATGGAATAGGGCAGGCGATGGATGGTGGAAAGCTTACTATTAAAACGGTTGAGCGTGATGAAGGGTATGAGGTTTTTGTTATAGATGACGGTGTTGGTGGGTATGATCCCAACAACAAAAAAGAAGATGGAAGAAGTCATGTAGGTATTGAGAATGTACGAGAAAGATTGGCTCTTATGGTAGGTGGAACTCTTGAAATTGAGAGTGAAAAAGGAAAGGGAACTACGGCCAGGATTTTTATTCCCCGTGTCCACAGTTAAGTCCCTGTGTCCCTTTTGTGTCTATGAAATATATAGAATATCCTGTAAGGATTGTGAGAAGTGAAGCCTTATTAGTTCCGTATCAGTGGTGGCAAATGCGTTTGATAACTTAGTATTAATATTATAAAATATATAGGGAGGGTAGGAGCATAATATGAATAAAAATAAGAAAACAGACACTTCCCTTCTTACCGTTCAACAGAAGATTTGGATAAATTGCAGTATTATTTTGAGAGCATTTTGGCCACTTATCCTTTATGTTGTTATGCCTGCATTATTTGCATCAATAGGATATATGTTATTTCATAGTAATATGGAAGGCGGCGAATTTTTTACATATGGAGGCAATTTTTATACGGCTTTAGGGATGATTGCAACGGTTTTTATTCTTCGTAAAAGATCAAAAAAACGAGGAGAGAGCTTTTGTGAGGATGCTACACTTTATATAAGAAAAGACATTTTATTAAAGGGGATAGGATTTTTTGCGTTCGGTATATTTTCAGCAATAGCAGTATCTAGCTTGGTTACTCTTTTAGGGCTTGGAGAAAGTGGTTATAGACAGAGTTTATCAAAACTTTTAGATGGACCGGATTTTCTATTTTGTGCAATTACTGTAGGATTTTTATCACCGGTTTTAGAAGAAATAGTGTTTAGGGGATATATGTTAAATACTTTGCTCAGGAATTTTAAGAAAAAGACAGCAATAGCAATTACCGTCATTGCTTTCATGCTGTGCCATATTCATCCTATATGGATGATATATGCAGGAGGGATGGGATTTCTGTTGATATGTCTTTCTATGATTGAGGAAAATATCTTAGAGGGAATCTTTGTACATATAGGTTTTAATCTGCCTTCAGTAGTTTTGGCATTTTTATATCAACAAAATCCGATGATTAAAGAAGTTTTGAAAAGGGCTGTTTTTCAGATTCCTTTATTTTTATTGTCTATTATAGCAGCTTTTATGCTGGCATATATCTATCTTAGAAAGAAGAAATTATATTTATGAAAAGTATTGGTAAAAAAATTGTTAATTACATCCTTTTGTGGATATTGCTTTGTGTAGTATTTGGTGGAATTACTGCTTTTTTTGAAGGAGCTATACAGGGGATAGAATTTAAGCCTAATGATGGAATAGCAAGAATGCTTACTCCGTTTTCTCTGCTTTATGGTTCTATTGAAGCAACTCTTAGTATAGTTCTTTATCAGGTTTTTTATACAGGCGGAGTAGGGAAGAGAACAAAAAATGTGTTAAAAGATTCTGAAAGAAGTATGGAGTCATCTCGGGTAGAGGGAAGTCTTGAAAATGCAAGATTTATGACGGAAAAAGAAAAAAAGGAATTTTTTCCGGAAACAACCTATAGCAGCCTTCATAAGTTAAAAGAAGATGGAATCCCCGTAAAGGCAGTGTATTCTGCAAAAAGAAGAGAATTAGACTTAAATATTATGAAGCCGGCTCATGGAATCATAATAGGTGCTACCGGTTCAGGAAAGACTACAACATTCATCAATCCTGTGATTCAGATTTTAGGACATGCTAAAGAAGCCGGTTCATCAATGATTTGTACCGACCCTAAGGGTGAGCTTTTTATGATGCATTCAAAGATGCTGCAGGAACAGGGATATAACTGTATGGTTCTTGACCTTAGAGATCCTTATAGCTCGTTTCGTTGGAATCCTCTTGAGGAGATTTATGACAGATACCAAACTTATCTTCATACCGGTGATGAAATTTATGAGAGAACGGATACAATAGACAATGCAGGCAGCTTAGAATTGCTTGATCCTGAGGATGATTATGGAGATACCTGGTATGAGTATGAGGGAAGGGCTTATGCTGACTGTAAAAAGCTTTTACAGGAAATACGAAGTGCAAGACAAAAGATATTTGATTCTATTTATGAAGATTTAAATGACTTAGTAAGTGTAATTTGTCCTATTGAATCACAAAATGATCCGGTTTGGGAAAAGGGAGCAAGGTCTATTATATTGGCAGTTATTTTGGCTATGTTAGAAGACAGTGCAGTTGATGAACTGGAAATGACTAAGGAAAAATTCTGTTTTTATAATGTAAATCAGGCAATAGGAAATTCAGAGGGAGAGTTCATAGCCCTTAAAGAATATTTTCAGGGAAGAGATAAGACTTCAAAGGCCTATGGGCTTTCAAGGCAGGTACTATCTGCACCGGATCAGACCTTGTCTTCTTATATGTCAATTGCATTTGATAAGCTCTCGATGTTCCACGATGAAGGTATCTGTGCAATGACAGCAGGAACGGATATTAAGCCTGAAATGATAGCAAAGGAAAAGACTGCCCTGTTTCTTAAAATTCCTGATGAAAAAGATACAAGGCATGTACTTGCGGCAGTATTTATTCTTTCTATATATAAGGCACTTATAAAGGTTGCTTCGGCAAATGAGGATTTATCACTCGAAAGAAATGTGTATTTCTTACTTGATGAGTTTGGAAATATGCCTAAGATTGAAAAATTTGACAAGATGATAACAGTAGGAAGAAGCAGGAAGATATGGTTTCAGATGGTGGTGCAGTCATTTGCACAGCTTGATAATGTTTATGGGCAGACAGTATCAAATATAATTAAAGGTAACTGTGGCTTAAAAATGTTTATCGGCTCAAATGACCTTGCAACCTGTGAAGAGTTCTCTAAACTTTGTGGAAATATGACGGTTGAGACAAGAAATGTATCATCTTCAACTATTGATAAAACAGGGGCACTTACAGTTTCAAGTTCTTTGCAGCAGCGTCCGCTTATATATCCTTCCGAGCTTATGAAGTTAAACAATGCCAAAAACAGTGGTAATGCCATTATAGTAACTTTCGGTAATCCGCCACTTAAAACTATGTTTACACCATCTTATAAATGTCCTCTCTTTGAAATGGGTCAGATGGATATGGAAGAAGTTACTGAAAATGATTTTTATGCTGCTCAGGTTTATTATGATTTGGAAGAAAGAAATTATCTGGTATTAGAAAGAAAGGAGATGGAAGAAGAGAATGAAGAGGAAGCTCAGATATAAAGTTTTCATTTTGGCAGTAGTTGCAGCAAGCTTTCAGGTTGGAATGACTTCGGCAAGTGCTGATGACAAACTGGATAGAATAAAAAACATCTTTGAACAGAATTCTAATCAAGATAATAATACAGTTAAAAACAGTGAGCAGAATACAGAAAAAAGTCCGATTGAAAAGGCAGCAGAGTCGAATATAGAAAAAAACATCATTGAAAAAGAGTCTGAAGATAATATAGATGATGAGGATGATGAAGAAACTGAATCCAAAGAGCAAAATACAGAAAAGGTTAGCTTAGTAGAAAACTACAAAGAAGAATATAAGACTTATGAGGAAATAATGGGGGATGAGCATTTTTTCTATTCAAGTGTAGGAAATGGGGGCTGGACAGATAAGAAAGTTCATATTGAATTTCCGGCTAAGATGAAAGTTAAGGTAAAAAAAGATGGAGCAGCTTATAAATATGTCAAAGGTAAAGATTTTACAAAAAAAGGAACATATTATTTTACACTTGAAGTAAAGGATGATAAAGGCAAAGTACTTACAGCAAATTTTCATTTTAGGATACAGCCAAAACCTAAAAAAACACCGGAAGAATTAAAAGCTGAAGAAGAATTAAAAAATAAGGCAGAACTTGATAAAATAGCTGAATATGAAAAAAGGCTTGAGGATTTTACAAGAGGTTTATCAGGTTCTGATATGGGGAAAAATATGATTCCCAATATGGGAGACTTATTGGATAGTAATGGGAATAATCCAGAAAACAACATGGAGAATGGTGCGAAAAGCAGTTCGGAGAAATCTGAGGCTGATAAAGGTGATTTGGAAACCGAAAAGAAAGAAGAGCCCGATATTGGAGATATAAATAATGATCAGATTACAAGAGAACTTGAAGAAATAGAACAAAATGAATCCGATACTAAGATAATGGATGAGAAAGGCGAGATTAAAGAGGAGGAGATTAAAAAGTTAATAGGAAAGATTGATGAGAAAGAAAAACATGCAGCAGAGAAAGAAGAAGTTACCTTTGATACGGGCAGCGGATTTTTTAAGAATGCACTTAAGAGCGGTGATGTATTTTTAACAAATGTTGCAAATGGCAGCATAACTAATCAGTCAGTTATGATTGCAAAAAGTGACACTCTTACATTTAAGCTTTTTAAAGATGGTAAATTAGTTGAAGATTTTAATCCGGGAAGTTATCTGGAAGAGGCAGGAAGCTATGCCCTCTACCCGGATAGTGAGGCTTTATCCTTTAAGGCTGCTTACAAGGAGATAAAACCTGTTTTTACTTTTAGGATAATAGGAAGTTCTCCTGTAAGAGATTTGGGTATACTTCCTTTGTCACCTGATACCAAACTTATAGACATTCAGATAAATGGTAAAAGTTATACAGATGCTGCATTTGGCAAAACAGGACAGATGTTAAAGTTATGGAAGGACGGAAGTTATAAAATCACAACTACTGATAAGGGAGGAGAACATACACTTGATGTTACTCTTGACAGAGTAAGTCCAAAATTGCAAGTAACTCTTTTAGAAAATCAGGCACAGGTTAAGTATTTAAGTGATGATATAGTACACTTTGAACTGTATAAGGATAAAACGCTTGAAACAGAAGGAGAAAGTATTGATATTATAGAAGGAGCAGGCACATATAGACTTATTGTGACAGATAGGGCCGGGAACAGAAGTGAAGCAACTTTTAGTATAAAATATCAGATAAATCAGGCAGCAGTTATTGCAATTGTAATTGTTATTATTCTTATTATTGCCGGAGTATTCTTTTTTAAGAGAATGAATAAGACGGTAAAGGTTAGATAGGAGGCTTGTATGGAATATGTAGGCTTATCATTTATATCCTTGCTGGAAGATATGTTTTCAGGCCTTTTTAATACGATACTTGCTCCTGTAATTAGAGATGTAGCACATATTTTAATATCGACACTTGGTAAGCTCATCCAAGACACTTTTGCTAACTTTTTGCTTAGAGGATGGGTGATTCTATTAAAGTTGGTACATTTTTTACAGCAGATATTTGATATTTTTTCGGGTTATTCAAGTGTGAGGGTTAAGGGCATAAACGATGTAGCTGTTGAAAAAAATCTGCTTGAGGTTTTCTTAGAACTTGGAAGTATACAGCGTTTTTTTCTCCTTGTGACTATGATTAGTGTTGTAATAAGTTTTGTGACAACGATTATCATGGCAGCAAGGTCTATGCAGGATGGAATTCTTGAAAATAAAAACCCGATAAGTGCAGTAATAAGAAGAAGTTTAAAGGCAAGTTTCACTTTTATGATTATTCCATTGACTCTGGTTTTTATGCTGCAGGTGGTTAAGTATGTGCCGGCAGTTATTGACTTATCTTTTGGAAGGGAGCAGAGTCAGACAGTAGCAGATACTCTTTTTATGACAGTAGCAGACCCTGCTGCAAATCCGGGAGTTGATATTAAGATGTTTTCAACAGGACAGCGCTATGAAGATATAGAGCTTGTGAGAACTAATTTTGACACCGGTAAAATTGATTATGTTTTTGCAGTTGTAAGCGCATTGCTAATGGGATTAATCCTCATTTTATGTATTTTCCAGTATATAAAGCGGCTTTTTATAATAATATTTTTGTATATAATAAGTCCTTTTGCGGCAGCCTATATTCCTATAGATGATGGAAGAAGGTTTAATAAGTGGAAGGAAATGTTTGTAGGAATGTTTTTGTCAGCATATGGCCCTATGATTGTTATGAAAATGTATCTTATGATTACTCCGCTTATCATTGGAGGAAAGTATATAAGGTTTGATACCGGAAATGCTATGATGGATGTGTGCATAAAGTTGTTTGTTGTTTTGGGTGGAGCTCTTGCAGTATATAGGTCTAAATCAGTAATGCTCCAGCTTTTTGCACCGGAGACTTATGGACTTGTTAAGGGAAGTGGAAGTTTGGTAAGAAATACACTTATGAGGGCAAAGTGGAAGTTAAGTACACTAAAAAGATAAAGATAGGAGGCAAGTAATGGAATATGCTTATCTAGGGCTGTTTTCAGTAATTTTCAACTGGATATTCGATAAAATTTTGTCTCCGGTATTAAAATTTTTATCAGGACTTTTGGAGACGGTACTAGGTTGGATTTTTAATGAAGTATTAGGTCCGCTTTTACAGACTATTTTATGGCCTATTATAAAGGGAACGATAGATTTAATATTTGAAGCATTAAGCGGAATATTTTATTCTGTGTTTGCAGATATGATGACACTTATAAATTCTCTTCAAAATGCTTTTGATTATTTTAGCGGAGTTAAGGAAGTTACTGTTGTTGGTGGGAATAGTCATAAAACAACACTTTTAATGGCGATTTTTGAACAATCAGCAGTACAAAAAGTTTTCTTGATATTAATGGCATTCAGCATCTTCCTCTGCCTCTTACTTTCAGTGATTGCAGTTGCGAGGGCAAGTATGGATATAGATGGAGAAAATCACAGGAATGTTTCTCGTGTTATGAAGTCCTTAGCAAAGGCTATGTTTCAGTTTTTATTGGTTCAGTTCAGCTGTTTGTTAATATTGACTCTTGGCGGTGCAGTATTAAAATCTGTAAAAACAGCCTCAGAATATTCAATTGTCGCTGAGAATGCAGGAAAGATGCAGGGAGAGGTGCGTATTTCAAATATCCTATTTGTTATAAGCAGCTTGGATGCTGCCAAACCAGGCTCTGAGGATAAGAACCTTTCAGATATAAGAGGGAAGAATGAAAATTTAGATATATTGAAAGGCAAAAGAGGCGAGTTTTATTTTGGGAAATTAGACCCTACCGATAAAACGGTAGTTGAAAAATATTTTAAGTTAGGTAAGATGGATTATTTTATCGGTTATGGTATGGGAATTTTCTTTGTTGTAATTTTGATTATTGTTTTATGTAAATTTATGACACGTATATTTGAAGTCGTCCTGCTTTATATAATTTCGCCATTTTTTGTGGCTACGATGCCCTTAGATGATGGAGAGAAATTTAGAGGCTGGCAGGATCTTTTTGTTGGTAAGATTTTTTCGGGATATGGAACAGTTATTGCAATGCAGATATACCTTTTAATCTGTCCTTATGTAATGAGTGGAAACATAATTTTTGGAAAAACAACAGTAGAGGGAGACTATATAATTAAACTGATTTTTGTTGCCGGCGGAGCATTTGGATTGCTTAAGGCAGGCTCGACGCTTACTGCTCTTTTATCGCAGAATGCAGGAATGAAAGAGGAACAGACAGGTGTTATGGTGCATAGCCTTGCTATGAGTGCAGGAAGTTACTTAACGGGGAAGGTGGAAAATGCAGGTTCTCAAGCTTTTGGATATGTTTCGAGTTTAAAAAATGGACAAAAGGATGGTGATAAAACAAAAGAAATGAGTCAAAAATTTGATGGAAAGAGAGGCAGAAGTTAATTTATGAGAGTAATTCCCAAAAAAACTAAAGTAAGGATGGAACTCTTTAGAGGAATTGAACTTCCGGATGTGCTTATCGGTGCAGTTGGTCTTGCATTAACTGTTTCTCTCTTTGTTTCAAATGTTCCATTTGCAGGATGGTGTGCAAGTATAGTGGCAGTAATAACTACTATGCTCATAATTCCGATAGAAGATGATAAGGGCTACCTGATGTTTTATTATATTTTAAGGTATTTAAGCAGGCAACGTGTATTTTTTTCAAAAAGCAGTAATATTAAAAAAAGATTCAGTATTGAAGATATAACTTCTTTTACAGGTGTTAATGAGGAATTTATTGAATATGGTACTAAGTATGCAGGTATGGTAATAGAAATTCCGTCTGTAGAATTCAAGTTTTATAGTGAAAGTGCTCAGAACAGTCTCATTGATTACTGTTTTGGTACCGTACTTAGGACTGCTTCGATGGGAGAGGTAATAAATCTTGTAAAGCTTGACAGACCCGTAATCTATGATGATTTTATAGTAGGCGAAAAAAAGAAGATGGAAGACTTAAAGGAAGCCTATCTAAATGGAATGATTTCAGAAGAAGAGCTTACTATAAGGGTTGGAATTGTAAATGACCGTATCAGTCAGCTCAGCACCTTTAATTTTAAGGATAAGGTATTAGTACCGATGCATTATCTTGTGTTTATTGATAAAGACAGGAAAACCATGGTTGAGCAGGTAAAGACCGCTATGGAAATTTTTGCCTCTAATGGCATGGAATGTAAGATGTTAAAGGGACCGGAACTTGCTATATTCCTAAAATATAATTATGGCCATAATTTTGATGAAAGAGAGGCATATGATTTAGAACCGGAGAATTATCTTGATTGGATTTTACCAAAGAGAATTGAGATTTCAAAAAGGACTGTCAAATATGATGACTTAATTACACATAATTTTCGTGTGAGGGATTATCCTTTAATGGTGGGAAATGCCTGGGGAGCTAATTTTATGAATAAAGTCGGAACTAAGATTATCATAAAGATGACACCGGTTGACCGTTATAAAGCCATAAGACAGATTGACAGGTCGATAGATGAACTTAGGGAACAGAGGGCAAATACAGGAAAGACTTCCAGAATGATGGAACTTGATACACATGTTAATACACTTTCAGATGTACTGTCATACCTTCAGGGTGAAAATGAAATGCTTTTTTCTTTGAATACCTTCATTCAGCTACATGATTATGATCACTCTGCACTGTTAAAGAGGGGAGGAGAGAAGCCCGGAATAAGAAGTGCTATGAAAAAGACTGTGAGAAGAGAGCTTTCAGAGGATGGAATAAGAGTTACGGATCTTTTCTTACAGCAGTTTGAAGGGATAACCTCACTTCAGCCTTCAGGGTTTGATGCCTTTAAGAGTTATCAAAGAGGCATACATTCTAACTCAATTGCGGCAGTTTTTCCATTTGCTTATAAAAGCTTGTGTGATGCAAGAGGTATTTATGTTGGAGAAAGCGGAGGTGTTCCTACCTTTATAAACTTTTTTAAGAGAGATAAGGAAAGGGTAAACAGCAACACTGTTATTATAGGAAAGTCAGGCTCGGGTAAGTCATATGCCACAAAAAGCATATTAACTCAGCTGGCAGCAGAAAACTCAAGAATATTTATTTTAGATCCGGAGAATGAGTATACCGAACTTGCAAGAAGGCTTTCAGGTAAGATAATAGATGTAGGTTCCGCTACACAGGGGAGGCTTAATCCCTTCCACATCATCACAGGACTTTCAGATGACGAAGAGGGCACAGAAGTTAAAGATAACAGTTTTACTACGCACTTACAGTTTTTGGAAGAGTTTTACCGTCAGATTCTGATAGGAATAAGTTCAGATGCGCTTGAATACTTAAACAATATTACAGTGCGTATGTATGCGACGAAGGGCATAGATGTA
Organism: Catonella sp.; assembly: GCF_052169795.1. Lineage (GTDB taxonomy): Bacteria > Bacillota > Clostridia > Lachnospirales > Lachnospiraceae > Catonella. Next base: position 13,719 of record NZ_JBQNBU010000016.1, on the reverse strand, counting down.
GACACCGATCTTTCACCACTTGGCACGAAAGATTATCCTACCTTTGATGACCTTTATGCTATGATTGAAAAAGAGTATGAGGAGGCAAGAGGGGAATACAGTAAAAACAATCTTCGTATTCTTATAAACTATGTGTCAAAATTTGCAAAAGGCGGCAGGGACAGTATTTTGTGGAATGGAGAAACCAGTCTTTCTACCAAAGAAAACTTTATAGTTTTTGATTTCCAGTCCTTACTTGCAAATAAAAACCATACAACAGCCAATGCCCAAATGCTTTTGGTACTTAAGTGGCTTGATAATGAGATTATAAAAAACAGAGATTACAATATAAAGTACAGGGCAGAGAGAAAAATAGTTATAGTAATAGACGAAGCCCATGTTTTTATTGATCAAAAATATCCGATTGCCCTTGACTTTATGTATCAGCTTGCAAAGCGTATTAGAAAGTACAATGGAATGCAGGTAGTTATTACGCAAAATATTAAGGACTTTGTGGGAACAGAGGAATTATCAAGGAAATCAACAGCCATAATCAATGCTTCGCAGTATTCTTTTATTTTTGCTCTAGCACCTAATGATATGCAAGATTTAGTGAAACTGTATGAAAATGCAGGAAACATAAATGAGTCAGAGCAGGAAAATATAGTAAATGCAGGTAGAGGAAAGGCATTTGTGATTACAACACCGACAGAGAGAACTAATATAGAGGTAAGAGCAGGAGAAGGTGTTGAAGAACTGTTTAATATGTAGGAGGACAAAGGTGAAAATAAAAATATTTAGCGGACTGCTTGTGATTATGTTACTTCTCTCGTCTTGTTCATTTTTCAGTGAAGAAAAAGAAGTTACAGAAGACCCGATAGAAAAGGGGCAAATAAATGTAGGAATAATCGATGGGGGAGATCGATTCTTAACAAAGTCTGACGGCGGATATTCAGGTATTGAGATAGACATAGTAAAAGAAGTGGCCGGTGATGTGAAATTTATTGAGGCAAAATCACAAAAAGATTTACTTGAGATGTTAGCAGGTAAAAAGGTTGATATTGCAGTTGGCAGATTTGTGCAGGATGCAGAATATGGTAAAGAGTTTGCGGCTTCAAGGAATTATGGCAAGGGTGGATATTTTCTGCTGACAAAGGAAGGAATATACCTTGACAATCTTGGAAGCATGGAGGGGGAGAATGTTGCAATCACAGAAAATATAAAAATGGCAGGAGAGATTGCAGACAGTGAAAAGGTAACTCTTAAAAGCTTTGAAAATATCCTGATGATACCGGAAGAAATAAGGGAAGGGCGAATAAGAGCTGCCATAATGACGGAAAGAGAAGCCATTTCATTGCTTAAGACAGAAGAAGGTATACAGGCACAGGAGATGAGTTCGTCTCCAAGAGAAGCCTATGTCTGCCTTGTGAATAAGGATTATGAAAAGCTGTTAGAAAAGATAAATGAAAGAATAGAAGGCTATCTTGACAAACAGGCAGAAATAAAAAAGGAGAATCAATGAGCTATTTTGACAGTCCTAAAAATAAGGCAATATGGGAAAGAGAGCTTAGGGAATTAAGGAAGGAAAAAAAGAAAAGGGAAGAGAATGGCTATAAGCCTGAGAGAGGAGAAGTTAAGACGGTTGAGACTAACAATCCTTTCAGAAAAAAGATTACTTTCCTTGAACTTGAAGCGAGTGTTAATCCGCCAAGGAAGTCCGGAGTAAAAAGCAGGCAGCATATACGGGCTGCTGAGAAAGATAAAAGCCTTAAAAATCCGGAGATAGGAAGGAGTTTGTAATGAAAAAGGCAGGGTATATGCTGTTTGTAGCTTTACTTTGTTTTATACTGTCTCCGGTACATATAAAAGCAGCAGTTTTGCCGATGCTTATTTCAGAAGATGTTGGAAACGGCTATAGATACGAGTTTCCGGGAGTAGGGGGATTTTCAAGTAATACAAAAGAAAATGAAAAGGTATCTGTAGCCGTAATAACACTTGATAAAGGACTTGAGGGTAGGCTGTATTTAGAAAAGAAAGAGACAGAATTTCAGTCGGGAAGCCCTATCTTAGAGCCGGGACGGTATGAGCTAAGGGTATTTAAGACAGAGGAACCTAAAATCTATGGAAGTTATAAATTTGAAGTTGAAAATGACTATGATTTAAAGGGTGAAAAAAGAGATATTAAGCTCGTTGAAAACCCAAAGATGAAAGTCAGCTATACAGAGAAAGACGGTTACTGTTATACTTTGCCAAACGGCAAAAAATTCTTTACCACAGTACCCATAGGAGGTATTTCAAACACCCGGGTACTTGTAAAGACGGGAGAGGGAGTGAATGCTTATTCTATTAGAAAAGATGGTAAGCTTATCCGGTTAAAAGAACCGCTCTCTTTTTATGAAAGTGGTTTTTATGAATTGATTTTAAGAAGCAATGAACTGGGATTTGGTGGTAATGAGAGTTATAAAATTATTCTGACTTTTCAGATTTTATCAGATTATAAGCCGTATTTTAAAAATTATCTGATAGCACCTATGGGATTCGTTTTAGATGAAATTATAGCCGACAAAGCGGTGGAAGTGCCGGACAATAAGAAATATATGCAGCTTAAAAGAGATGGGTATTATGAGGTTATATTTAGAGGGATAGACCGGCCAGATATAATCTATACCTGTAAGTTTTGTAGAGATACAACACCACCCAGAGTAGTTTTTTCGGATGAAATTAAAAATAAAATTATTTCTCATCCTATTAAGTATTCAGTGTTGGAAGCCGATATAAATCTAGTGCTATATAAAAATTTTAACACTGTCCATGCGAGTAATAATCTGATTAGCCAAAATGGCAGCTATGTTCTTGTGGCAAGTGACGAAGCAGGAAATGAAAGTATATACAATTTTACTATTCATAAAGACCTTGAAATTCGTCCGATTGTTCTTTTAGGTGCGGCTTTTATTATTATATTTGCCGCAGGAGTATTGTTAGTTTATTTTAGGCGCAAACCAAATGTGCGTTAAAATATAAATAAAAGAAAAGGAGATTATTGATATGTTTAATTTAGCAGCTCTTACGACAGCAGGAGGAGGCAATACTTTTGCTAAGGTAGCTGAGCCTATTGTAAAATTAATGGCAGACCTTAGAGGTCCTCTTATAGCCATTGTAGTAGCAGTAGGTGCTATCTATTGTATTTTTCTTGGTGCTAAGCTTGCAAAGGCTGAAGAGCCACAGGAGAGAGAAAAGGCAAAAATGGCACTTAAAAATGCTATAGTTGGTTTTATCTTAATATTTGTTTTGATTGTGGCTATGACTGTTATGGTAGAACCACTTACAAAATGGATGGAAACCAATGCTAAAACCACAACAATTACTCAGTAGGACTAATATGAAAAAGAGAATGATTAGTTTACTGCTTGCAGCCTTTATATTTTTGACGGGTTGTGGCAGTGTTATAGAAGCAGGAAACTATCATACAGAAAATTTTAATCCGCCGCCAATTCCTAAGATTCCGGAGTTTTCGGCGGATTCTTTGGAAAATATGAGTGTTTCCTATAAAGATAGTGAAAAATATAAGCTTGCAGGTACAAGAGCGTTTTATATCCCACAGGATTTTGTAGGAGAGGTGGGAATTGACCCTGATGATATTTTAGATTTTAAAGTGCTTGACTACACAAAAGATGGAGATTTTATCTATGCTTACAAAAAAAACTATAGAGGTAAAGCCAATTTAAGGGAGAGTGCATTTGGCAAAGAAATAGACATCAAGGGCGTGGCAAAGTTAAGGGAAGTAGTTACAAATGATAAAAATGTAGAAAAACATATTTTGGTACTTATGTCTTATAATCCTAAGAGTAAGAATTACCATGTTTTTGGAAGTCTTGTAGAAAGTAAGGATGAAAATGTTCCTCTAATTGCGTCTAAAATTGCAGGAAAAGAGACTTATTTTATGTTTCATAAGATGACTGCCTATATCTATGACAGTAAGGGAGATAATATATTTTTCCATGACTACGGTTCTTTAATATCACAGGAAATAGGACGCATAGCTCTTGCCAAGACAGGTAAGTCAAACAGCCATGCTTTTACTGTTACAAAGGTTACCATGGATGGTGCAGGCTATCTTTATGCCAATGTAACCATTGATTTAAATGTAAAAAAAGATGAAAATGAGTTTAACCGTTATGATAGCCTGACCGATGCAGGTAATGAGGGTGGGGAGGATGTTCCCAAGAGCATAAGTGCTATAATTACGGCTTTTAATATAGATATAGGAGGAGATAATCCATCTGTTAAATTTATATCAAAGCTTAAAAATGCTGATAAACAGGAGGAACTTTACCGTTCAATAGATGGTAATGTTTTTAATGATAGGCAGACAGCCGAACTAAGTGCAAAGAAATTTAGCTTGGGAACAATTAAAAAAACAGCAGGCAGCAAAGATGAATTTGAGCCGTTTCAAACAGATAATGAAGATTTGAAAGTTGAGCTTACAGGTTATACAGATGGCAGTGAACTTGATTTAAACTTTATAGATACAGAAAAAAAAGAAATAAATCATAAGATAAATATTCTTAATCTTGTCTTGAATACTAAAAAAATTTTTGAAGGCAGAAATGACCTTACCTCTTTTATACAGGATGGAAAAGATAAGGAAATTACAGATGAGAAAATAGGATATGTGGGAGATAGTTATCGCCTTTATAAAATTTTTGCAGATAACTTTGGAAGTGAAAAGGGACTGATTTATAAAATTTATAGAGAGGATAGGAAGGTCGCCTATGCTGCAGCTAAAAAAGCCCTTGCTCTCATGGGAAGAGGAGACGGTGCAATTATTAATGCTGCAACATCCGGCAAAGTGGATGCACCGGAGAAGGGGAATAATAAAATTTTGTATATCCCGTATATTAAGCCGAGAGAATGGGATAAAGAAAATGAAATAAATGAAAATCCTTTATTAGCAAAGGATGAAAATGGAGTATTATTAACAGAGGAATGGTATAAAAAGTATGGCTATCCTCTTCCACTTCTTTTTGGCTATCAAAAAGGAGAGGGAGGCCAGAGTAAGTATTCTGAAATTCACATTGACAGGGTGTTTGATAATGGGTTTACTTCTTATCAAAATTTTGAGCCAAAAATGGTAATAGAAGAGAAGAAGGAATTATCAAGGACTTATACATATATTTTGGATACAGAAGGACAGACCCAAAGTACCCCGATAGAAGAGAAGGCGACTTTGCCAATAGCCTATCGCTTGGTTTGGCCGAAAAATACATATTTTTACTGGATTTCTTCAAGAATTACCACAGACTTTATAGCATCAGCAGGCGACTTGGGTGCAATGTATTATGGACAGTCCGGCAATAAAGGATTTATCCATTTTAGGTATGGTCAGAATGAAGTGTTAGAAGACAGAGAGGCAAAAGGAAGGGTTGCAGATGCAGGAATTTTAGTAAAAAAAGGAATTCCATCTTACCCATATCTTCTAACAGATGAGGAATTATACATATATAAGGACTGGAAGAGGTATAAGGTAATTGACCTTAGGGAATTGCCGATAAGAGATGGTTATAGCGTTCTAGCAAGAAGTCAGGATAATGACAAGCAGCTCATATCTTCTGATACATTGACCTTATTTTCGCCTGATAAGATAATTTATTCAGGTGGCAGAGATGGGCTAACTCTTTATAATCTTGAACAGGAAATAAATTATAGTATAGCAAAGGGAAGTTTTTACAGAAGTTTTGTAAATCCTAAAAATTTAAATCAGGTAATTGTGGCAGGTTTTTTAACAGATAAATTTACTTATCGCCAAAAGGATGTTGTGCTTTCAAGGTACTATGCTTTTGAACTTGGAGCAGATGAGAGTTTTAATAGAAATTTGGTGGATGGAGAGCTTATTGCTCTGAGAGATTTATTGCTGTATTATCGCTACAAGACAAAAAAAGACGGAGATAATCCGGTAGTTGATGATGAGATTTTACCTTATGAGAAAAAGAGGCTTGAGCTGGCAAAGAAGCTTTTTTCAGATATTCAAAAGGATTCGTGGGAAGCACTTGCCCATATGCTTGCAGGAATCGGGATTTGGCAAAATGAAAATGATGTAGTTTATGCCAAAGATAAGCTGAAAGCTATGAAGGACAGGGAAAAGAAGAAGCTGGAAGGAATGAAGAAGTTTTTTGCCTTAACAACGGTGGAGAGCGGACGCAAGCTCGCTGAGGAAAAGAGTTTAGCATCAGGTTACTTTAGAAATTTTAGAGGCAGGCTTGATAAGGTAAATAGCTTAGGTGGAATAAAAGACTTGTTGGTTGAGCTTATGTTAAGAGATGAAGTAATTAATAGCTTCACCGGACATAGAAAAGAACGGCTGTCTGCATTAAAGAAGAAGTCCAAGGAAGAAACAAATATAGCAAAAGACAAGATAGCAGGCAGTATTTACTATGTAGAAACACTTCAGGAAGCGGCACTCTTGCAGACCGATAAGAGGACACAGGATTTGCCGTACCTGAATCTTGGTGAAGAAGATATGGCTAATTTGGAAAAGAAAATGCTGGAAATTCTTTTGCTCATAAATCCAAATGTGAAGCCTGTTGAAAATCTGACAAAAGAAGACCTTGAAAAGGCAGATGGAAAGGGGATAATAAAGAAAAAATCCATAAATTAAAAATTTTATAAAATTATCATGTTCCTTTTCTAAGCCATCTGCCTCGCATGTAGTATATAGTAAATACAAATGAGGTCAAGAACCAAGTCAGAGGATATACAGAAAGTATGGTGACTATCAGGGGACTTGCAGGTACAGCTATAAATATCCACAGTATTCTAAGCCCGCAGATTCCAAGTGCTGTTATTATGGTAGGAATGAAAGAATCGCCTGTTGCCCTGATAGCACCTGAAAATACTTCAATTCCTACAAAGAAAATATAGTATTGGCAATAATGTCTAAACATATAAATCCCTTCATTTACTACATTTGTTTCATTAGTAAAGAGAAGGAGCAGAGGTTCGCACCACACATAAAATATAATACTTAAGAGAACGGATGAAATGGCGGTGAAGGCATAGGTAATCTTCACGCTTTTTTTTATCCGTTCAAAATTTCTTGCTCCAAAATTCTGTCCTACAAAGGTGGTAACAGCCACACCAAAAGCTCCTATTACCATCCAGTAGAAGTTATCAATTCTGGTAAATGCTGTCCATGCAGCCACTGTATCGGTACCGAAGCTATTGACGGCAGACTGTACTATCATGTTTGAAAAATAATATAATACAGCCTGAAATCCTGTAGGCAGACCTAATTTAAGCATTGCAATCAGGACATTTTTATGGAAACAGATTTTTTTGATGTCCAGTTTATAGCTGAGCTCCGCCCTCATAAGCATTATTATAACCACTACGGCGCTTACAAGCTGTGCAAGGAGGGTGGCAAGGGCAGCACCAAAGATGCCCATGTTAAAGACTGTAACAAACAGTAAGTCAAGTACAATATTTACTATGGTACAGATGATAAGTACATAGAGAGGACTTTTGGAATCCCCCACAGCCCTAAGTATGCTTGACCCCATATTGTAGATAAGTACGGGTACTGCACCTAAGAAATATACCCTGAGATATGTTACGGAAGGCTCCATTATGTCGGAAGGAGTATTCATAAGTCCTAATATCATAGGAGAGAAGAATGCTCCCAAAATCATAATAATGATACCGCTAATAAGTGACAGAGCTATTGAGGTATGTACTGAATCACTTAACTTTTTAGCTTTATTAGCTCCATAAAATTGAGAGATGATGACAGCGGCACCGGCAGAAAGTCCTACAAAAAATCCGATAAGAATATTTATTATGTAGCTTGTAGCACCTATGGCGGCAAGAGCTTCTTTATTTACATATCTTCCAACTATTAGGGCATCTGCAGTACTGTATAGCTGTTGCAAAAATGATCCTAACAATATAGGAAAAAAGAACATAAGTATTGTTTTATATATTGAGCCTGTAAGTATGGAGTTAGAGTTTTGTATTTTTTTATTCATTAATTTCTACCATTCTGATTTAAATTTACTTTAATTTTATTTATGACCATTATAAAGGCAGGAACGAGGAAGATGTTAGCGGCTATCCAAGCTGCAGCATTGGAGTAGTATATGGCATCTACACCGAACCATCTAAGTCCAAGGAAGGCTACTGCACATCTGGCTATCATTTCCATTATGCCGGCTATCATTGCAAATACGCTATATCCAAGTCCCTGTATGCCGTATCGTAGAATGATGAGGAGTCCTAGTGGAAAATAAAATAGTGCATTTGCAAAAAGGAATTTGCTTACATAACCCAAAAGTATGGTTTCATCTGCATTTACAAATAGGAGGGTAACATATTTTCCGGCAAAAACAATTCCTAAAAAGGCGGCTATTGTGTATATTCCCATTGCTGTTATTCCTTGTTTCATGCCTTTATTTATACGGTTTATTTTGCGAGCTCCAAGGTTTTGTCCACAATAGGTGGCCATAGCAGTTCCAAGAGTGTCATAGGCTTGAGTAAAGAGCAGGGAAACCTTGTTTCCGGCAGTGATTGCAGCAACATAAACTGAGCCAAGTCCATTTACAGCTGCTTGCATAACTGTTGAGCCTATTGCAGTTATAGAATATTGGAGTCCCATAGGTATACCCATTAGGAGGAGTTTATTGATACAAGTCTTATTTAGTGTCCAGTCACCTTTTTGCATCTTCAATATAGCATATTTTTTCTTTATAAATATGTAACAGAGTAAGCAGGAGATGAGCTGAGAAATATCGGTTGCAAGGGCAGCACCCAATACGCCCATATTAAAAACGATTACAAATAATAAGTCAAGTGCTACATTTATAAAGGAAGAAAAAACCAAAAAGTACAATGGAGTTTTTGAATCTCCAAGAGCCCTCATAATTCCTGATAAAAGGTTGTAGAACATAATTCCGAGTATACCTGCGAATATTGTAGCTATGTATTCGTAAGAACCCTGAAAAATATCCTCAGGAGTATTGGTTATTCTTAATAGAGTGCCGGTAAGAGACACTGTAATTACAGTTATTAAGAGTCCGACTATGAGTGAGAGCCAAGCAGCATTAGTAACAAATTTTCTCAGCTTATCAAAGTCTTTTGCTCCAAAGGCTTGCGAAACAGGTATCATAAAACCACTACTGACACCTATGATAAAACCGAGGACAAGGAAATTAAGTGCACCGGTTCCTCCGACAGCGGCAAGAGCCTGTACTCCTATATATTTACCAACAATAATAGAGTCAGCCATGTTGTACATTTGTTGAAAAAGATTTCCAAAAAGCATAGGCACTGCAAAGCTGAGAATTGCTTTAATAGGACTTCCCTTTGTAAGATCTTTAATCATTGACATCCTCCCAATAATTAAATGAAAAATTTTCTTGTTTGATTAGTAATAATAATACAAATAAGTATTTTTTTCAATGAGTAACTTGCCGGAATTAGTTGATTTTTCGGCATAGATATTGATATAATTAAGATATATTATAAACTTAATGGTATGGGTTTATATATAAGATATACTTAAAAATGGAGAGGAAAGAATGGATTTAACAAAGATTAATGAATGGATAGTTTCAATGGGCGGTTCAAAGTGGCTTATAGCTCAGATACTAAGCCTTGTAGGATATGTACTGATGGTGGTTACAGGATACATCAAAAAAGAAAAGAAGATGCTTAGGACTCAGGATGTTCAGCTTATTTTTATTATAGGGATGGGAGTGCTTTTAAATGCATTTTCAGGAATTATAATAAATGCTATCCAGATTATTAAGAATGAGATTTATTTAAGGGGAAAACTGAATAAGTATACTAAGGCGGCAGTAGTGGGGCTGGGCATAGTGATGACGCTTATTTTCAATAACGGCGGAATTGCAGGATGGCTTCCTGCAGTGAATTTGTTTATTTTTACTTATTTTCTCGGTATGGGTGGTGCAATAGGTATTAAAGTGCTTATTTTCATAACTACCTGTGGCTGGGGAGTGTATGATCTTTCAATAACCAACTATGTAGGTTTTGTATTTGATATACTTACAATTATAAGTTGTATTATAGGAATTTTCAGGCTGAAAAAGGACGGAAGTGGCAAAAATGCTGTGGAAAGCTAGTAACAGTGTGTTTTAATAATGTGCATATATAAGGAGGAATTATGAGTAAAGTAGGAATTGTAATGGGAAGTGATAGTGATCTTTCTATAATGAAAGCGGCGATGGAAACTTTAGATAAGTTTGGCATTGAGTATGATGTAACAGTTATATCTGCACATAGGATGCCTGATATTTTCTTTGAATACGCAAAGACGGCAGAGAATAAGTATGATGTACTTATAGCAGGAGCAGGCGGTGCAGCTCATCTTCCGGGTATGGCGGCGGCAGTAACTCCAATTCCGGTGATAGGAGTGCCTATCCATACAAAGAGTCTTGGAGGAGTAGATTCTCTTTATTCTATCGTTCAGATGCCGGCGGGTATACCGGTAGCAACGGTGGCGATAAATGGTGCTAAAAACGCAGCTATTCTTGCGGCTAAGATTATTTCAGTGAGAGAGCCTGAAATAAGACAGAAAATCAAAGATTTTGCTGAAGGTCTTAAGGATGAAGTGCTTGCAAAGAAAACCAAAATAGAAGAAGTAGGTTATGTAAAATATTTAGAGGAAATGAATTAAGAAAGAGAGAGTGAAGCATGGATTACAAAACTTCAGGTGTTGATATAGAAGCCGGTTATAAGTCTGTTGAACTTATGAAAAAGTATGTGTCTGAAACAATGAGAGCCGAAGTACTCGGAGGCATTGGTGGATTTTCAGGAGCTTTTTCACTTGCAGCTATTAAAAATATGGAAGAGCCTGTACTGCTTTCAGGTACTGATGGTGTGGGCACGAAAATTAAAATAGCTTTTGAACTTGATAAACATGATACAATAGGTATTGACTGTGTTGCAATGTGCGTCAATGATGTTGTGTGTGCAGGTGGAGAGCCGTTATTCTTCCTCGACTATATAGCTTGTGGCAAGAATATACCTGAGAAGATAGCTTCTATAGTAAAGGGAGTGGCAGAAGGCTGTAAACTCTCGGGAGCTGCTCTTGTAGGCGGGGAGACTGCTGAACATCCGGGACTGATGCCTGAGGAGGAGTATGACCTTGCAGGTTTTGCAGTGGGAGTGTGTGACAAGAAGGATCTTATAGATGGCAGTACTCTTAAGGCAGGAGATGTAATTATAGGCATAGGCTCCTCAGGAGTGCATAGTAATGGTTTCTCACTTGTAAGAAGTGTATTTAAGATGGAGAAAGAAGCTCTTTGCAGCTACTATGATGAACTTGGTAAGACCCTCGGTGAGGCTTTGCTTGAGCCTACTGTAATCTATGTTAAGACCCTTAAGGAGATAAGAGAGGCAGGTGTAAGGCTTAAAGCTTGCAGCCACATTACCGGTGGAGGATTTTATGAAAATGTGCCTCGCATGCTTAAGGAAGGCACTCATGCAGTCATTCGTAAGGATTCCTATGAAGTTCCTGCAATATTTAAAATGATTGCTAAAGAGGGCAATGTGTCGGAACAGGTAATGTATAACACTTTCAATATGGGCATAGGTATGATGGTAGCTGTAGACAAGGATGATACAGATAAGGTTATGGATGCTATAGTAAGAGCCGGTGAAAAAGCCTATGTAATCGGTGAGATTAAAGAGGGAGAAAAGGGAGTAACCCTTATATAAATATGATAAAAGTTGCAGTTTTGGTATCAGGAGGAGGGACAAACCTCCAGGCAATTATAGATGCAAAGGCAGCGGGAATTATTAACAATGCTGAAATTTCATTGGTTATTAGCAATAAACCGACAGCATTTGCACTTGAGAGGGCAAGGAAGGCAGGAATAGAAGCAAGGTGCATAGCTCCCTCTGAGTTTGAAACAAGAGAAGAATTTAATGAGGCTCTTATAAGAACACTGGACGAGACAGGGATTGATTTGGTAGTACTTGCAGGATTTCTTGTGATAATTCCGGAGAAAATGGTTGCAAAATATACTAATAAAATAATAAATATCCATCCGTCACTTATCCCGTCTTTTTGCGGTACAGGCTACTATGGACTTAGGGTACATGAGAAGGCACTGGAACGGGGGGTTAAGGTAACCGGAGCAACAGTTCATTTTGTAGATGAGGGTACAGATTCAGGTCCTATTATCCTGCAGAAAACAGTCGCAGTTAAGGATGATGATACGGCTGAGTCTCTACAGCTTAGGGTAATGGAAGAGGCTGAATGGAAGATATTACCTGAAGCTATTGAACTTATTGCAAGTGACAGAGTCAAAATTTTGAATGGAAGAGTTAAAGTAATTTAAACAATATCAATAATTCAGATAATTTTAACAAATGCTGCATTTAGATTAGGAGGGCTTCTTATGAATGTATTAATAGTTGGAAGTGGAGGAAGGGAGCATGCTATAGCCTGCAAGGTGGCTGAGAGCAAGAAAAGTGATAAAATTTATGCTGCTCCGGGAAATGCAGGTATTGCAGAAGTTGCAGAATGTGTCAATATTCCTGCTATGGATTTTCCAAGGCTGATAGATTTTGCAAAAGAAAAAGATGTAGATTTTGTAATAGTCGGTGCAGATGATCCTTTGGTGGCAGGAGCAGTGGATGAATTTGAAAAAGCAGGGTTCAGAGTTTTTGGACCTCGTGCTGAAGCAGCTATGATAGAAGGCTCTAAGGCATTTTCTAAAAATCTGATGAAAAAATATAATATTCCAACTGCTGATTATGAAGTATTCACTTCGGCAGATAAAGCCTTGGAATATCTTAAAAAGGTAAAATATCCTATAGTGCTTAAGGCAGATGGACTGGCTCTTGGTAAGGGAGTACTTATCTGTGATACAGAGGGAGAGGCGTTTGCAGGTATCAGAACTATAATGCAGGATAAAAAATTTGGAAATGCAGGAGATACAATAGTTATAGAAGAGTTTATGACAGGTCCTGAAGTATCTGTACTTTGTTTCTGTGATGGTGATACTATTAAGCCTATGACATCTGCAATGGATCATAAGCGGGCTAAAGATGGAGATAAGGGATTAAATACAGGTGGAATGGGAAATATTTCTCCAAGTCCGTTCTACACAAAAGAGATAGAAGAATTTTGCATGGAAAATATTTACAAGCCTACAATGGAGGCTATGAAGGGTGAGGGCAGACCTTTTAAGGGAGTGCTGTTTGTGGGACTTATGCTAACTCCTGAGGGGGTGAAGGTGCTTGAATACAATGCAAGATTTGGAGATCCTGAGGCTCAGGTAGTGCTTCCGAGAATGAAGTCCGATATACTGGAAGTAATGGAAGCCTGCGTTGACGGAAGACTTGATGAGGTGGAACTGGAGTTTGAAGATAATGCTGCAGTTTGTGTGGTTTTGGCTTCGGATGGTTATCCGCTTGTTTATGATAAGGGCAAAGAAGTGACTATTAAAGAGGGATTTGGCAAAGATGGCTTCTACCTCTATCACGCAGGTACAAAGTTTGTGGATGGAAAGATTGTTACTGCAGGCGGCAGAGTATTTGGTGTAACTGCTACCGGCAAGGATTTAAAAGAAGCCAGGGATAGGGCATATAAGGCTACAGAGTTAGTAGAATTTGAAAATAAATATATGAGGACGGATATTGGTAAGAAGGCAATAGAAGGCTGATAAAAAAGGAAGTTAGGGTTATGAACCTAACTTCCTTTTAATATTTTTAGCTTCT
>NZ_JBQNBU010000015.1:0-43418 GCF_052169795.1 Catonella sp. | reverse complement strand
ACCACCTGAAAATATCATATCATCAGTTTTCAAGTAAACTTGTACAGATTTATTTAGTTCAAATACTTTTCTATCAGCGATATCTGATTGTGTATTACGATTTTTTGCCATACTTTGCCAATGGGATATCTCTTTTAAATTATAATTTAAATTTACCATATTTCTTCTCTCTTCTCAATGTAATAATCCAGGCAGCCATTTGTGATATACAAGCCATTATAATATGAGCAAAAAACATACTGCTTGTTAAAAAACATTCATTCAGTACATATAAAACCAGCAGTCCAAACAACTCAATTAAAAGTAATATGCAACTACATTTAATCCAAAAATCATAGGACTTATTATATATATCTTCATTACTAAACGAAAGACTTGAATAATATCCTGTGATTTTCCAACCTCTTTGTTTCAATTGCGTTATTTCTTTATGTGAGGGTCTAAAAAAATATCTATTAATGTATATACCTAAAAATATTAATGAAACGCTTATAGCTATAAAAATTGAATTTTTATTATATTTAAGTGTTTCAAGTATATATTTATCAAATACTTTCAAACCCATAAACACTATGATTAAAAAAACAGCATCAGCAACTTTGTAATTGATTTTCTTCATAGTACTTTTATCCTCCCTATTTATTATAGATAACAGTTTAGTAATTTATGTCACCATTGGTGTCACAAATTCAAATTTGTATTTCATTATACCATGTTGAAACATAAGTTTAAAGTCTTATTCTCCGCCAAACAAATATGAATTATCATGCAAAAAGAATATCTGTAAACACCTCTCTGATTTTTGCAATAAACAAGATGACAACTCCCCAGGCATCAAGCATAAGGTAGCTAACAACAAGAATTGATATTGTAATGCCTAACTGCAGCCAATCCCGTGAAAAGAGGAACATAATTACTCCTACCATAGCAATAAAATTAACAAATGCGGCAGCAAGGCCGTATATTCTGGCAAATATACAAACAATATAGAATAAGATAGTGGTTGCAAGAATCATAGGAATTGCAATTATTTTCCCTAATAACTTTAATATAAACATAGTCTATATCCTCCCTTCTTTCTTCTCATTTCTAACTTTATACTCAATTAACTCAAGAACATATGGCGGCATTGACCTTCTCCCTAATTCCCATTCCTTTGCAATGGCCTTTTTGTTGCTGCAACCAAGAGCCTCCATAATATCATCTAAAGAATAGTATATATAAGCCCGTCCCTCTTCATCTAACCACTGGTTTTTCATAGATAAAGACATTCTGTCTAACATTAACCCATACAGAACCTTTGCTTCAATTGATAATCCCTTAAAATATTCATCTGTAAACAACAACTTTGGTATCTTATAAAATGAAAATTGCTCCGCTTCTTTTCCGTAAAAGTAGGAGAGTTTTATCCTTTCTTCCATACTTGTCCTTTCTGTTTCAGAAGTGCCATTTTTACACTTCTGAAACACCAAATTATATTTATTGTATCTGCCTCTGCTCGTTACTCCATCGTTCCAAAAGCTTAATAATCACATCTTTCCTTTCCTTTGCAGAGAAGTTTGGTGGAAAATATCTGTCCAGTTTCTTTTCTGAGAAAGATACTTTTGCTCCTGTATTCTTCTTAGGCAGGGCATCATTCAAAATAGAAATAACTTTGAACTGGTTAGCGTTTGATAGGGCATGAGAGTTCTTCAAAGCTTCTACCTGTATGGGTTTCAAAAATCCGTTATCTCTGTAATACTCATATACCCATTGCTGTAAGCATTTCTTTCTGTTCATCTCTATTTAGAAATGAAAGCTGGACTGCAGGCGTGAACCCCATGCTTCCATCATCTACTTTTTCAAGTATTTCCGGTATAAGGTCTGTTATCTTGATGTATCTCTGAACCTGCTTTGAGCTGTCGCCACATTCTTCTCCGATTATTTCAAGACTCTTCTTACCCTTATTGTGGTCCACCTGTCCACATTTCCTTCTGCCTGCCTTCCTTTTAATGGCATCATATTTCATCTTGTAGGCAAAAGCTTTTTCACTTGGACTAAGCATTTCTCTCTGTAAATTTGAATCGACCATTGACACAACGGCATCATCATCTTTAAGTACACGTATTATTACCGGCACTTTATGATAGCCAATCCTCTCAGCAGCAAATTTTCGCCTGTGGCCGGATATGATTTCATAAGTGCCATCCTTCTTTTCTGCCATAGGAGGCTTCCTTTCCCTGAACGCGAAAAAGCCCGTCCAGAATAGATTGTTTTTCTCTAATCTGAACAGACTCTTCCGACAGGCCATTTCTCAGGCAAGAATATAGTATTTGTTTCATTTTGTCTTATTTTTACAACCCAAATCTCATCCTACTTTATGCTTAATCCCTGTGGGTGACAGTTTGAAAAATTTTGGCTGATGACAAGTCATTATTTTCGCTGACAAAATCATTCTGGTATTCTGCTTTTCGCTGACAAACCTGTCATCGAAAATGCTGTTTTTGCATGAAAAAAGCGGTAATGATAACACTATTTTCTTATTAGATTAAATACATTATATCGTGTATGAGGTCGGATGTCTATGGGGTTTTGACCATTATTTAAATATTTTAAATAGCATTATCTTATTCTGATAAGTGACATCATAAGTGACATTTCGTGTCACTTATGAAATTCATTGTTGAAATATCTTGTCATTGTGATATAATATTTACATATTATATTGCTATATCTCGCATTAAACATATCAAAATGGGGTGGATAATTTATGACTTATACAGACTATATTCGTGAGCTTTTATTGCAAAAGCCGATTGGAATGCCAATATATACAAAGATAATTGCTGCTTCATTAGCAGAAAAATTTAATTTGAAAGATAAAGATGCTGTAGCAGCAACTGCTGTGGCAATGAAACGCATTATGGATTCTAAAGTGATTCCTGAGCTCAGATTCTACCAGAAAGGAATTTATTTCAGAACAGTTACCACTCCGTTTGGAGAAAGAGGAATCAACAAAGAGAGTCTGATAGCTGATAAGTATTTGTTGCCGGACAAAGGATATGAGACCGGATTTGCCCTTCTTCATGACATAGGACTTGCAACACAAATGCCAAAAGAGCGTGTTATTGCCACTAATATGGCAAAAAATTGTACTCGCATGGATAAGAAATTGGGCATAACAATCCGTCCTCCAAAAGCAGAGATTACTGCTGAGAATAAATCATATTTACAGACACTTGATGCACTTGAACTCTTAGAGAAAGCTCCCATTGATGCAGAACATCCGTATTCAGTCATTGCCAGCCATATACACAAACTTAAGCTGCAATATGAAAAGCTTCTGTTCTTAGCAGACCGTTATTATAATAAAAATACAGTAATTCAGCTTGCACATACAGCAGGAGAAGGAGACTATGCACTATGAAACTCCATCTTGATCAAGAAGCCTTTCGTGTGCTTATTGATACTATTCATACACAAACCGGATATCGAGGTGATGTCCTTGAAAAAGATTATTATGTGTCATTAATACTCAAAGAACTTGCAGGAAAGCAAAGTAATGGGCTTCCTGCATATTTCAAAGGTGGAACAGCTCTATATAAAGCATTAAAGACTACAAACCGTTTCTCTGAAGATATAGACCTGTCAGTTGATACAAGGAACTGCAGCCGGACACAGAATGACAGGAGATTAGAGCAGGCGACAAAAAAATATACTTCACTTCTTCGAGATTCATCGCTGGGAAAAACAAACCGCTCAGAAGTTGTTGCTGTGTATTCATATGAGCCTTTGACTGCTTTTGATGTAAATGATGCGTTGCAAAGATTTGGAAGGGTAAAAGTTGAAGCAACCTCATTTACCATCAGTGAGCCTGTTGAGTGCCTTGAAATCGCTGCTATGCTATATGAGCTTGCCTCTAATGAACAGAAGCAGATACTTGAATCAGAATATGATGTTGAACCATTTTCCATTATGACCATTTCTATGGAGAGGGTATTTATAGATAAACTTTTTGCAGCAGAAGCTTATGTTCGTAAGTCTTCTGAACCACACAGGGCATTTGAGGCCGCAAAACATATTTATGACCTTGCTGTTATTTATAAGCACAAAACTGTTTCAAAACTGCTTTCAGATACCGGACTGATGAAGAAATTACTGGATATTCGTATTGCTGAGGAACTCAATCGCCTTGACGGAATCCCTAATGTACTGCCTTCAGATTTTATTTTCTTTACAAATTCAATGAATAACAAGGATGTCCGCAAGGCTTATGAAATTATGCAGAACCAATACGTTCTTCGTGACTGTGACAGAATTGATTATAATAAAGCAATGGACGCCCTTACAGAAATCCACAAAAATCTTCTAAATAATACTTCATGGGCAAAATATCAATTTTATAAAACCCAGTAATTTTACATCTTGATATAATCATATAATAAATATATACCCAGTAGAGTGCCTTATTAAAGCCTACTATACTGGGTATATTATTTTATCTACCATAAGTTTATTATATTTTATTGAATATGATTAATATGACCTGTTCCTGTTATTGTTGCATTACTAAATAACGGTTTCGAAAAATATAAATAATAAGATGAATTGGTATCTAAACCTGTAAATTCATAATATTGCGATGTTCCATCTGCCGTATATGTCACCGATCCCAACGAACTATCTGAACCATCTTTATATAAGTTAATATAATATTTCTTGTCAGATGTAGAACTTGTTGCTTTCATATATACTTTAATAGATGATGCTTTTGGCTTAAAATATTGTGAATACATCGCCCAAGAGTATGAAAAAGTAAAGTAACCATTACTATCCATCCTCTTTTTCAAATTTACAAAATTGAAATAGTCGGATGAATTATCAGTATTCTCAGGTAATTCGTATTCACACTCTGTTGCAGTAGCATATTGTACTCGGTCATCAGCAGCGAAAACTGTTATGCTTGATCCAAGCATTAAAATAGTTGCCATTACAAAACACAGTAAACTTCTTAATTTTTTCATACGCATTCTCCTTTTCATTTATAAATTTTCTTATGGTAGATTTTTTATGGCTTATACAAATATCATCAACACAAAAACAATAACTAATATTTCAACACCACCTCCCAAAAAATTAATAATTGTCATTCTATACTTTGCAGTAACCTTTCCTAAAGCACCAAATAGAATCATCCCACACAATCCACCCAGTGTATTCGTAATAAGGTCTGTGATATCACTTGCACCTATGGAATAAACATACTGGATTATTTCAAACAGCAAACTTAATCCTATGATTCCTAATATACCTAGAAAAATGTTCCTTTTATATAACATAGCTGCCAAATAAAAACCTGCCGGGATAAAAACTATAATATTAAAAATAATTTCTCGCAAATGAACCGGGCTTCCTTTATCGTAATAAAAAGGAATAAAATTTATACCTCTCAAATGCGGAATCATATCGACAGTAACGGCAAGTTTAAATAATATAAGCCAACATAGCAATATCAAATATACTACAAAAATAACATGACTTATTTTTTTCTCTTTATCATTTCTATATACATCCATTTACAATCCTCTATTTATCTATCGTAATATCAGCTGAAACTATGGCATGTTCCTTTGATATTTTTTGTGTCCCACAGGCTAAACCGTCCTCACCTAAAGTAGGACCGTTTACAACATATATATGCAGGTCATTATTTACACGGACTCTTGGAATCTGGGTGATACCGGAAGTACGACCATATTCCCCCTGACTGGATATGTCTTCATCAGCATATCCATCTGTATAAGCCTGGACTTCATAACTTGTTGTGTCACCATAAATATCAGGATAAGAAGTGTATATTGTTACATAGATTGGAGTTACAACAACCTTATCAATGGTATGGCCGTTTGCCTCTTTATTAATTTCATAAGTTACCACATCTCCAGAATTTACATTTATTGACGGTGCAAAATGCCAATCCCCTTTTACATACTCTTTATCAGCCTTTCCGGTAATTAAGCTTACAGAATTTATTTTCATATCAAGCATGAATTTATCCGGAAAAGTATCTCCTGTTAATGAAAAAGATTTTACACCTACAAAAGTAAAAGCATCTGTAAACTTACCTTCTAAACCAGTTAAGCCAAAATCATTCAGAGACTTTAGCCCCTCAGTACTTTCAATATACATTGTTCCATTATAATTTAGCTGGCCTTTTATATATTCATCTGTTGTCCATGTATCAAAAGCAGTTTCACTTTCCACAATAAAACTAACATACAGGTTCACGCCATCGCAGTATGCTTCCGACATTGTAATAGTTAGACCATTATCGGTAACTTTATCTCCTATTTTAAAAGCATAGTTTGAATATGCTCCGCCTGTATGAAGCCTGTCTTGGATAAAAGCAAACGCATTTCCAACAAACGGAAGACTCCTTGCGAAGACAGGCATAAACGCATTAAGTGCGAATCCTGTAAGAGCCATTACCGCAAGAATAGCCGCCGCTACTTTGCTAAAATATTTAACCATCTTGTTTCTTTCACGATAGGACAACGCTTCCAATAAATATTCATCACTAATATTTCCCACAGCATTGAGAAATTTATGATCATTCACGATAAAACTTCCTTTCTACCAACCAGTTTCTTAACTGCTTTCTGATTCTGCAGAGTATGGTTTCTATCTGGCTTTTTGACATTCCACACTTCTTCATAATTTCTTTTACGCTCATAAGCTGCCAGTACCTTAAAACAAAAATTATTCTCTTTTTCTTATCAAGCCTGTTAAGAAACTCATCTATGCATTGTGACAAATCAGATTCTTTTTCATCCCTTAGATGAAGTTCTAAATCAGAAACTTCATTTAATACATCCTCATAATATATTGTTTTAGCAAAGTCCTTTTTCTCTGCATGGTAATAATCAAGTTTTTTCATGGCAAGGTTTCTTGTTATCTTAAGACAAAATGCTTTAAAGTTTTTAGGCTTTGCGGGCGGTATTGACTTCCATAATCCTAAGTAGGTGTCATTCTCACATTCTTCTGCATCATAATTATTCTTAAGCAGGTCATGTGCAACAGAATAAATCAGCCTCCCATACATACTTTTTGTTTCAGAAATTGCAATTTCAGATCTGGATTGATATAGTGCAATCAGCTTACTATCTGGTCTATTTTCCATACACTAATCACTCCTTCATATACTAAGTACGATTTTAACATCTAAAGCTTGCATATCAAAGAAATCTTTTTAAACATTTTTATTTGGTATTGATAAAGAGCGTTCAGAATGTTTCAAATCCAAACGCTCTAATATTATTTTTTATAAGCAGGCCATACATTTTTTCATATTCAAAAATTGATTTTATCTTTTCATAGTCTTAGCAAGGCTTGTAAGCAATGCTGCCATCTCAGGGTTGCCCAGCACCTTCAGCAGAAGTTCGGCATCCACTCCTTCAGGTACTGCAATCGTATTAGCTTTTCCTTCAGCCTCTTTCATCTGTGGGTTTAGCTCTTCCCTGTTATAAAAGGCATTTTCCATCATTTCAGCGTTCTTTCTTCTGTCTTCATCTATGATGTGCCCATAGACCTCTGTTACCATATCAGCCTGTGCGTGTCCTGAGTCTCCCTGGACTGATTTTATGTCACCGCCACTAAGTTTCAGTTTATATGTAACACTGGTATGGCGTAAGCTGTGGAAGACAACATCAGGAAGCCCAAGCTCATCTATTATATCCTGCATTTTTGTCCTGAGGTAGCTGTCGCCAATTGGAAGCCCGAATGTAGTTGCCATTACAAGTTTGTAGTCCTGATATTCACTTCCCAGGGCATCCTTAATCTCATCCTGTTCTGCTTTCAGTTCGGCAAGATAGCCGGCTACAGTCCTTGGTATAAATACTTTGCGTGCACTGCTTTCTGTCTTTGGTGTCTTTAGTACCCTTACAGTCTTATTGTTCTTCTTTGTTGAAGGAAATGTCAGGATAATTTCCTTAGAGTTTAATGCCTCAACTGCATCCCTTGACACTCTTTCAACCTGTTTGCTTATTATAACATAAGCCCTGTTGTCTGCTATAGCTTCTTCTGAAATATCCATCTCATCCCAGGTAAGCCCTAACAGTTCCCCTATGCGGAGAGTAGCAGTGAAAGCAAGATGAAATGCTATCTTAAGTATTTTGTTGTCACAGGCATCAAGTGCCTTCATCAGCATATCTGCTGTCCAGATTTCACGCTCTTTTCTTTTAGCTTTTGGTACAGTTGCAAGGGCTGCCGGATTTTTCTCCATCAGCTCCCATTTTACTGCCTGCCTGAATGCGCTCCTTAAAATCTTGTGTATCTCATTTACCGTGGCTTCTGTAACTGTCCCTGAACCGTCAATGTTCCTGGTACTCTTTACGGCTGACATGTCTAAAAGGCTCTTGTAATATTTCTCCATAAAATGGGTATTAATGCCTGCCAGCTTTGTTCTTCCTATTGTAGGTATGATGTAATTATTTATTAGTGACAGGTTGCCTGCATAAGTAGAAACTCCCCACTTATCATGCCCATAGATTCTTACATACTCTTCAATAAGTTCCTCAAGTGTAGTACACTTTGGGGCTTCAAACCTGCCTACTGCCATCTTATACTCAATTTCTTTCTTGCGTCTTTCGGCATCTTTTGGGGTTACAAATGTTTCTGAGGTCTGGCGTTCCTTTCCTTTATCATACTTAATTCTGTATATTACAGAAAATTTCTTACCACGCTTTCTTATAAATGCCATGTCATATCCTCGCTTTCCGGCTTTCATTTAACCAAGCCAAAAAATCTGTCCGTTTAATCCTGAGCACTTTTCCTGCACCTATGCATGGAAATACTGCAGCCTGTATCCATTTTGTAGTTGTGGATGCTGTAACTCCTGCAAGCTCAGCCGCTTCATTCCTTGAAATATATTCTTTGGTTTCTGCAATCAAATCATCTGATAAAATATTTTCATCATTGCCATCTACCCTGTATTCATTCTGGGCATTAAGAAATAACCTGAAA
The DNA here is from genome assembly GCF_052169795.1 of Catonella sp. GTDB lineage: Bacteria > Bacillota > Clostridia > Lachnospirales > Lachnospiraceae > Catonella. The sequence continues at coordinate 34,418 of NZ_JBQNBU010000015.1, read as the reverse complement.
CTCTTTCTTGATATCCACCTCTTATTGTCAAATACCCTTACTTCAAACACTGCCTTATATTTAATTGTTCTTATCAGTTTAAGCATTGTTTCTTCCTGAATGTTTAACAGTCTTGCTGTTTCTTCAAATCTGATATAGTCTTTTTCCATGTCGCTGATGGTAGGAATCCTGTCTGATTTTTTGTAAACAGTCTGTCCGGAAAGCCACTTGTCAAATTCTTCTTTTGGAATACGCTTTACAAAGTCAACCTTTATTGTCTTTCTTTCTTCTTTTTTCCATATTTCATACAGACAGGCACTATTTATACCCAAAAGGTTTGCAGCATCTTGAAAGGAATATGAGCCTTTAATCAATTCTCTGCCAGGTTCTTCTCCATTTACCTTTTTATGCTTCACCTGATTTGCATACCATTTTTCAAAGCTTTCAATGTCAACACGCATCATACCCCCTATGATTTCTGTCTTGAAAAATTCCCTGTGTACCAGCCAATAGCCCTCGGTCTTTTTTAGTCCTAACAGTTTCCTCATTTCAGGAACGGACATGGTTTTCTGCAAGGCAGGTTCTTTGCTTAAACGGTGATTCTTTATTTCTGTCTTTAATTCTGCTTTTATTTCTGTCCTTGTTTCATTATATTCCTTCATCCTGTTTTCCTCCTTCTCCCACAATATAACATGCCCATCCCAAAAAGCTTTAGAAGGTAAATTTAATTTGATTTCATATTCTGGTCGAGCCATTCATCAAAACTTTTCTTTGAAATGCGGTACTTTGTGCCAATCTGAATCCATCGGAATTCATTTCTTTTAAGCAGCTCATATACGGTAGGCCTGCTTATTCCAAGTATCTCCTGTAACTCCTTAACTGTATAGCAGCGTTTCCTGCTAACGGACATAATCTCTTCCATTAAAAAATATCCCCTTTCCTAGATTTCATAAAACCTGCAACCAGCTTTTTCAGGCTGTGTTTTATTTTTACAATTTTCTGCTGGACTGTCTCATAGCAGACTCCTTTTTCCTCTGCAAGCACAACTAATGTAGCTTTTTTGCTTATATACCTTACGAACATATCACGGTCTTCTCCCAGGCTCTGCAACTGGCTGTTAAAAAGTGTATAGTCTTTCCGCATAGCCCTTAAAGTTTCGGCTGCCTTTATATAAATTTCCGGTCTTTCCACCCCATACAGTATATTGTTCGAAAATTCGCATTTAACCAGAGCCTCTGTTGTAATCACATTATCTGTTGCCTCCCTTTCGGTAGGATTGGCTTTCATTCCTCCGGTCTGCACCCTTACTCCTAATTCACCCTTTCCCCTATGCCTGTTGCTTTCCTTCTCAGATTCAATCATATATTTCAGCCCTTCTGTATATCCGTCTATGATTCCTAAAAATTTCGGATAATTTTTTATAATGATTTCCACCCTTTTTTCAGCAGAAGAGCTCCTGTAAGCCTGAATCAGGTCTGTTTCTTTCATCAGCTATTAATCCTCCTTATTGCCATCACATTTTTTACTCTTATTTACAGTAATTATTGTAAGTTAACATTAAGGAAAAATCGTTCCCCAATTACCGAACAAAGTTCGGTGGGAGCGTACTTTTAAAATAGGGCTTTATTCCATTTCAGCCAGTATCATTACCTGTTTTATTGCTGCCTTTCTTAACTCCCTGCTTTTTATCTGCTTTAATGCCATAGCCATCTGCATTACCTCGTCATCAATATATTCGTCCGATTCACAGAGAAAGTGGGAGAGTGATACACCCAGTATTTTTGCTATTTCCCTCAGAACGCTTATTTTTATATCAATCTTATCATTCTCATATTCTGAGACTGTTGATTTCTTTGAAAGCAGTTTGTCTGCCATTTCTTCCTGTGTCATTCCTCTTTTAAGCCTGTATTCCTTAATCTTCTTTCCTAATGTTTTTTCCATCTTTCTCTCCATTTCCGAAGCAAAACGGAAATAAACACAAAAAAGAAGCCGGCAAAACGGTTGCCAATAAAACCGGTGGTTTAATGCCACCTGGCGTTATTTCCGTTTTGCCGGCTCCTGATAAATTTATAATAAATCTAGTGTGTTACAAACATAGCAGCTTATTACCTCACAAATTACTATCTTTTTTTAATTCATATATTACTTTTCCTCTTCCCACTTATTTTTAATTTGAACCATATCATTTATTTGATATTAAAATATATAAATCAAATCTTCTTATTTTTACATAGTCTATGTATGTTCTTCGAGTAGTCTAGAATCTTAGCAATTATGTCTTATCAATAAATTGATTTTAGCTTTCATACTGTTTCTCTATTTTCTTTTGTACATTTTTTCTTAAATTTTTCTTATGTATTGGATGAGCAAATTAGAAAAATTTCATTAAACTAAAATGTCAACCATCTTGTTCATTAGACCTCAATAAACTAAATAATTCCTTGTAATATTCAGATTTTTTCAACAATTCTATATGATTACCACTATGTAAAATTCTCCCATCCTTTAGCACAAAGATATTATCACTATATGTTAAAGGATAAGTTCTATGCGTAATAAAAAATACTATATTATTAACTGCTAATTCTCTAATTTTTTCAACAATATTTTTTTCGGCAACACCATCCAAATCAGATGTAATTTCATCAAAAATATATACAGATCCCTTTCTAAGCAATGCCCTTGCAAAATTCATCTTTTGTTTCTGTCCACTTGATAATTGCATGCCACCTGCTCCTAAGATAGTATCAATTTTTTTATCAAATAAGTCAAAATCACTCTTTAGCCCAGAGCATTCACAAGCCTGCTCAATATCCTTATCCGTTGCATTTTCATTAGCAAGCTTAAGATTATTCTTTATTGTATCATCTATAATAAAGATTTCTTTTGATGTATATATGATTTCCTTCCTAATGTACTCAATAGGCAATAAATTAATATCCAAGCCATTAATAAAAAACATGCCACTATCTACATGATATAGTCCAAACAATATTTTTAGTAATGTACTTTTTCCACATCCATTTTCGCCCACAATAGAATATAATCCGAATTTTGAAATATTAAATGAAATATCTTTAAGAATATAATCAGAATTATTATATGAAAAGCTCATATGGTCAGCCTTTATTTTATGTATAAAATTATTTGTCTCTCTTATACTTATATCATTATTTATCTTTTCTGTACTTTCATTCATCATCTGCCCTATTCGTTCAAGACTAATCCCCACATTAATCGTATTGATATTTAACTCCATAATTTTTGATACAGCTTCATACAATCTGGAAACATATGCACTATATGATACCATGTTTCCAATTGTCATTTTATTATCAATAATTAATATTGAGAACAGATAAAATGTTAAGAAACTTATTATCATGCTAATTAAGCTCCTTAATATAGTCATACAATTAACAGTTTTTCTATTGGCTTTCTCAATATCATAACCATCTGCCAAAACCTTTTTATAGTTTAGCGTTGTTTTTTCTTCCATATTAAAAATCTTTATATGAACAAAATTATCCAAATGTAAGAATAAAAATGACATCAAGTCATCACTATATTTTCGTCTTTTTCCCTCATTTTCCTCAATATGACCTTTAAATAATATATTTAATATAAAAACTAGAGGTATATTCATCAGAGAAACTACAGTATTTTGCAGTGAAATTGTTATAATAAAAATCAAAGGAACAATAATATTGATAATTATTGTTAATACATTAGTAATAACATTTAAATAAAATGATACTATCAAATCAGAGTCATTCTGCATTCTATTTAGTAATTCACTTGTATTATACTTATCCCTTGAACTAGTTTCCAATCTCAAATATTGGTTAAATAAAACTTTTTTCATATCTGAACTTATATTATATGATAATACCATCGACAAATTCCCTCTCATTATTTCCAAAATTGAGGTTATAAAAGCCAAAATAACATAAGCCATTATAAATAATATTATTTTATGAAAATCTTTTCTATTTAAGTTGTCTATTAAAGTACCAAATAAAAATGGATTAACACTTGAAAATACAACATTTATCATAACTAGTGTTATAAGTAATAACACTAAGTAAATATATTTTCTAAAGTATTGATCAAAAATCTTTTTATAAAATTTATTTGCTTTCACTTAGTCTCCTGTTCTTAGCAGTTCTATCATCTCATTCTTTTTCATACTTATAAAAGAAAAAATTGTTATTCCAGTCACTAGCACAATAATACTTCCCAATATGGCTATAAAAACATAAAAAGGCGGAAGATAAACTACCTGTTTAAACATAATAAAACTTAGTCCATTTAAAAGAATAGTCTGGAAAATCATAGTATTTAGCGTTGCTGCTAAAGTTATAATTATATTTTCAAATATAACTAATTTTTCTATGTCTCTTCTCCTTGCTCCAATCACCCTGTACAGCATAAACTCTCTTTTCCTTGAGGCAAACAGTACAAAACTCATTATCCCAATTATGCATATTAAAGTTATAAACATTAATATGCAGGTAATATATATGAATACAATATACTGATAAAACCCTTCCTTATACATCTTAATGTACGAATCCACGCTCACGACTTCTGCTCCTATTTCCGCTACCAGATGTTCTATATTCTCTTTATCTGTCTTATCCGCATTTATAAGAATATTTTTCTGGAAGCTATTATCGATATTCTCCTTAACATCATCATAATTGAGTGCAACAGTATAGGCAGCCGGAGTATTAGGCATATCATCTACATTTCCGGCTAAGCTGAGTTCTCTGTCAAAAAAATTATATTTACCATTCTGGCTTAGCCCTGTAATATAACAAAAATATCTGTTTGCATAAAATGTTCCTTTAGGTGGCACCTTATTTCTGCTAAGCTCCTCATTATTCTTAAAAACTGCTATACTATAAAATTCCCCTTCATCTCCTTCAAGCTGAAAGGATTTATTAAATGTTATAAAGTATTTAATATTTTTTTTAGAAACTGCTTTTTCAAACTTATTAGAATTTACATCTGTTTCAGTAATACACAAATTAAATCCCTGTGTGCTTGTCCATAAATTTTCATAATAATTTTCTACACCAAGCAATACATTATAAAGCACTATTACTAACATACTTACAGCAACTATTGTAGTCCCTAAGATTGCATTATGTTTTTTTCTCTTTTTAATAAGCAATAAAGCTAGCTTAACTGAGCTCTTCTTCTTAATAGAAAGCATAGAAACTAGGCTAAATCCAAGCCTGAATATCAGGTTGAATATAACAATTATTAAGAGACTTATAAATATTAGCGGATTTATTTCTCCAAAAATAAACAAACTTATGACAATGTATGATATGACACTGAGTATCTGCCATTTATTAATAATTTTTTTTACTACTAAAGTTTTTCTGCCCCTTAGTTCATCAGCTATTTTTAACTCATATATTCGTTCATACATCCCTAAATGAAATAAAAAAACTATTGAAACTGATAATAAAAAAATTTTAAAAAATATGATTATGCCAACATTTAATAGTGTCAAAGCAGATATTTTGACTGCCAAAAAAGTGTTACAATAATATCTGAATAATAATGCTCCTATTACAGTTGCAAGAGCAGACGAAATAAGAGTAATAAATATTGCATCAAAGACAGCAAACAGTCTTAGTGCACTTTTATTCACTCCATATATTCTTGCTATAATAAGTTTTGACTTAACAGAACTTTCTTTTAAATAAAGTATTGCCATTATACCTAACACTACTATTATTACATTTATATTTATAAAAATTCTAAGTATATTTTCTCCTGATTTTAATGTAGTCTTAAAATTGTCAAGTACTGCTTCTTTGGTAGACATTTGTATGATATAATTTTTTTTACCTGCTTCATTAAAAATAGTTTTTACATCATTATATACAGATTTTTCATCAACTTTCCCTTTAATGCTTATTCCCAAATTACATTTGGAAACAATTTCAGCATCATTAAAAAACTTTTTTAATTCATTAATATTTTCACTACCTACGGTTACATATCCGGCTAAAACCATATCCTCGAAATTAGAATCACAGGGTTCAATTTTTTTAACAATAAGCGATTTATTTAAAACATCCAAATATATCCTGTCACCCTTCTTTGCCTTAAACTTATTGGCCGCCTGTATACTTAACGTACAGGTTCCTTCTGATTCTTTCTCTGATATTCTAAGGATAATCTGCTTTTCTTCTTTGCCTATATTATTTTTGATTGGCATAAACCTCTCTGTAGAAACTTTTACCTTTTTGCTTAGTTCTCTTATATAAGCATTAAGCTTAGGATTTGTTATAGTTCTCCCATAAGTATCCAATACACTTATGGTGAGATCATTACTTCCTGAGCCAGCTTTATATAATTCTTCTGATAGTGATGTAATAAATAAAAGAAGTGCCAAAGTACTAAAAGCAAATGACAGAAGAAATATTATCATAATATTTTTGTTATTTTTCCTGCCAAACAATTTATAGTATAAGGAATAACATTTACTAAGCTTCATATAATTCTCCGTCAAGCATTTTTATCTGTCTGTCTGAAACCTCTGCTACATGGTAATCATGAGTAGATATTATAATGCTTATGCTAAATTTATCAACCAGTTCCCTAAATAAGTGTAAAATATTATTACTGTTAGAGCTGTCAAGGGCACCCGTCGGTTCATCTGCGATGAGTATTTTAGGAGTATTTATCAAAGCCCTAGCTATTGCAGTCCTTTGTTTTTCTCCTCCTGAAAGCTGATAAGGATATAGTTTCTCTTTTCCTTTCAGTCCCAATAATTCTACAAGTTCTGCTATTTTGCTATCAAAATCCTCTTTTTTTTCACTAAATATACTTGGAAGCTCTATATTTTCTATAAGAGACAATTCTTCCACAAGACAGTTATTCTGAAAGATTATCCCTATATTTTCATTTCTGAATTTATCAAGTGCTTCATTCTTTAGAACATACAAATCTGTATCTCCTATAAGCACCTTCCCAATATCAGGCTTATCTATCCCACCTATTATTCCAAGCAGGGTACTCTTTCCACAACCACTCGGTCCCATAACAGACAGTATCTCGCCGGTATTTATTTCTAAATTGATATTCTTTAATATCTCTATTGAAAGTTTTCCATTTTTAATACTTTTTGAAATATTTTTTACCTTAACCATCTCGTTTACCTTTTCTAAAATCAAGTTATATATTTTTTCTTGAATGTCTTTTAATAATTATTGTAGCAGCCATGCTTATTATACTACAATAAAATACAGGCAATGAATACAGCAAAAAGTACGTCCAAAGATCTGCTTTTCTATCTACAGATATCATTGCATTTACTACTGAAATAAGAATAGCTGCCATTAAAAATAATATTCTTGCTTTAAGTCTTTCATTTTTACACATTTCTCTTATACTTTTTATCACAACAAATATTGCTGACAATACTGCTACCTGAATAAGCATTGATAAATCTATCAGTAAAAACACAGCTTCAAAAGGAGAATATCCTAGCTGAAAATTTTTAATAAAAATCCCAGCTAAATATACTAAAATAATTGATATTTCTATTACCATCTTGATACCTCTCTAAGTTCTAAACTTTATATCAGCTCTACATTCTCAAAATCGACTAAATTTCCATACAACAAAGTACTCAAAACTCTAGCATATTATGCTACCAATTGTAATAAATTTTTCTACAAAACAAATAAAAGTATAAATATATCTTTCTGCCATTTCTTTACCTATTACTTTATTTTCTATCATTTGTGCTATCAAGTCAGTTGCTAATTTTTCAACCATAACTGCCCCTCCTATTAAACTCAGTATAGCAACCTTTATTAGAAAAACAATACATTTTGCAGAAATCGCCCATTTTTTGCAGAAATCGGCAAAAAAAGTGACTTGCATTTGCAAATCACTTTTTGAAGTTTGGCAACATTATCGAAAAATAGAATTCTTCTTTATCATTTTGTATGGTGTATGAACCTTGATATTTTTCTATGACATCAATAATATTCTTTATTCCAATTCCATGTTCATCAATCTCGTATAATTTTGATGTCTGTATTTCTCCATCCTTAATTCCCAGTTTGCCATTATAAGTATTTTTTACAGATATAATAATATTGTCTCCTTCTTGAACAAACTTCAATTTTATTATTTTTTTACCAGAATATTTTTCACACGCCTCTATTGCATTGCTTAAAAGATTAGACAATATAACAACAATGTCTTCATCGGATATATTTATTTTTGACAGATCATTAAGCTGAAAAATAAATATGATACCTTTTTCTAATGTATCCTTATATTTACTGTTTAAAATAGCATCTACAATCACATTATTTGTCTTGATATAATCAAGCTCTGTGCTTAAATGTCCGCTTATATTTTTTATGTAATTCTTAAGTTCCTCATAATTCTCGGTATTTATCAGAGATTCGATGCACAAAATCCGGTTTTTATATTCATGTGTTATTTTACGCTGCTTAACAAAATTTTCAGAAAGCTGGATCTTCAAGGTAAGTGCAACACTTTATAAAAATAGTAAATGTAACAGAGGTACCTGTCAGAGTAAGTGCAACACCATGTTGCATTTAAGTTGAAAAACTTATTATACATTATCTGTATAAATGGCTTCTGCAAGCTGTTCCTGTGATATCTTTGCCTTTTTTCTCATTTCTCTTATTCTTATTCAAATTGTATCTTTTGTTTTTGTATCTTTTGCTTTTGCCTTTTTTATATTTCTCTCCATTTCCGAAGTAAAAACAGGAATAAGCACAAAAAAAGAACCCGACAAAGCGGATTCCAAATACTAATAACTGTGTACCATTTGGTGTCATTTCCCTTTTGTCGGCTCCTTATAGTTCTATGTTGAATATGAAGTAAAATAACATCCCAAATATATATGCACTTGTCAACTTGTCATCTAGTACTTTTCTATACTTGAAACGATATTTTGCCTAATTAAATTTGTATATCCATAGAACAAATTTCTCATTATTTATGTTTATCTATTCTTTTAAATCTACAATTTTTACTTTATTGACAATAAATCTATCAATTTTTTTTATTTTGGCTTATATAATATTCAGGGTAAGCTAACTATCATTGTCAACTTACCCTTTCATAAGATATCAAAACTTGCTTCATATCTAACTTGTATCAAATGCTAAAGCAGTATGCTTATTTCATATTATAGATAATGATATTATTACTTTTAATTGCTGATTTTAGAGAACCGCTCTTTGTTGAATTTGCATGTGCCGCATATACTAAATCTTTATTATTAGTATCGTAATCGACAATTATAACAGTATGGTATCCTCTTCCGTTAGATGTTAAAAAAGTTGCTGCATCACCTTTATATCCATAAGCATACATTCCATCATATGAAGTAAATTTCTTATACTTACTGGCATTCGACTGCCAAAAATGCCTAAATGCATCAGCTCCTCTCCAAGTAGATGAAACTTTATTAGTATCAGTTGTATTTCCAGAAGAGAACCAGTATGCAAAATTGGTTGCTTCTCCTTTAACCATTGACTTTCCACCTGCATGCAGACATTGGGAAACAAAATTAGCACAATCTCCACCTAAATTTCCCCAATCAGGATAATTGGAATTATAGTTTTTGTAATATTTTTTAGCATATTTAACAGCATCATCTCTTGAATAATCTCTGGTTGAGAATACTTCATTATTAAGTAATTTAAAAGTATCTTTCTCTTCAACTTTTTCATCAGGTAAGTTTTTATCCATCAGTACTGTTTTATATGCTTCTATATAAGAATCAACATAATCCATTTTTATATCTTCATTCTTATATTGTTTTAGCATATCATGGTTTTTGATTAGCCAATTCAAGTTAGACTCCCAACTCTCCTGGATTGCATGTTCATCAGAATCAAACCTATTTATTAAGTCTACAATATACTTTTCTTCATTTTGTACTCTTTCATATGCTTCATCTATCTCATTGTCGCTATCTTGCATAACTTCAAGTTTAGCATCTTCTTCCATAGGCAAACTTTTAAGCATATCCTGATATTCATCAGAATTTATATACTTTTTTAGTTGATAACTATAGTTATTTTCTGCACAATAAGTAGATGAAGTACTACCTATTAACATCATAAAAGAAAAACAAAATATAAAAAATAAACCTCTCTTCATATAAATTTACCTCCATTAAATTGGATTTTTTAATATGTTTTATGTTCTTCTACATATAAGATAGCTGAACTAAGAACCTTTAAGTATCTCCATTCTTATACCTCTGTGGATTTATACTTTTCATTGTCTACCTCCAATCATTTTTTCTTTTGATTTATAGGACGCTTAGGCTGATGAAATATGCCTAAGCATGGAGGTGGAAATTTACCTGCACTTTGTGTAGCTTCATTCCTCATTAACCGTTCTACGACCTTAAGCACTTTTTTGTTAACATTTTTCATTTTCTGTTACCTCCTGTTTAAAAATTTTTGATATATATAACAAAACTGCACATAATATAACAGCTATCGCCATATAACTAATGTAAATCATACTAGCTCCTAAGAAAACACAACCAAGTATTATACTAACTTCCAGCAAAACTGTTATTCTTGCAAGTTTTTTTGATTCCATGAATTCTGCAGCATTCATCTGCATATTAGGATGGTTAACAGTACCAATTATTACAATATATATTGTAGCAATAACTACTAATCCAAACAGCCATTGTGGATATTTTGCTAAGCTTTCCGCAGTAAGCATCACTGCTAAGTATATGGCTACCGTTGCAAAATAGCACTTATAAAATTTGTCTAAGTGATATCCGCCTGTCCTCTTTCTTAATTCAAAAAAAAATATAAGAAAAAAGATGGTTGGAGGTAGATTACGAGTTATTAGGCTGATTAGTATTATGCTGCCGATTGTAATAAATTTTTCTACAAAGCAGATAAAAGTATAAATATATCTATCTGCCATTTCTTTAACTATTATTTTATTTTCTATCATTTGTGCTATCAAGTCAGTTGCTAATTTTTCAACCATAACTGCCCCTCCTATTAAACTCAGTATAGCAACCTTTATTAGAAAAACAATACATTTTGCAGAAATCGCCCATTTTTTGCAGAAATCGGCAAAAAAAGTGACTTGCATTTGCAAATCACTTTTTGAAGTTTGGCAACATTATCGAAAAATAGAATTCTTCTTTATCATTTTGTATGGTGTATGAACCTTGATATTTTTCTATGACATCAATAATATTCTTTATTCCAATTCCATGTTCATCATTATCATATATTTTTGAAGTTTGTATCTCTCCATCCCTAATCTCCAGCTTACCATTATAAGTGTTTTTAACAGATATAATGATATTGCCTCCCTCTTCTATAAACTTCAATTTAATAACTTTTTTGCCTGGATATTTTTCACATGCCTCTATTGCATTACTTAAAAGATTAGATAATATAACAACAATGTCTTCATCACTAAGATTTATCTCTGATAGGTCATTAAGCTGAAAGATAAATATGATTCCTTTTTCTAATGTTTCTCTATATTTACTGTTTAATATGGCATCTACTATCACATTATTTGTCTTAATATAATCTAGCTCTGTACTTAAATGTCCGCTTATATTTTTTATGTAGTTCTTAAGTTCCTCATAATTCTCGGTATTTATTAGGGATTCAATGCACAAAATCTGGTTTTTATATTCATGTGTTATTTTACGCTGCTTAACAAAATTTTCAGAAACAGAGCGATACATATCTGTCTGATTCTTAGCCCTCATCCGAAAAAGTTCACTTTCTCTTACTCTTATTTCACGCTTTAATATATCATTAATCAAATAAAACACAAACAGATTCATTCCGGCTAAACACAGGGATATGGCTAAAAGCACATTGTTCTGCCTCTGATTTTCAATACTTCCTGATGTAATAATCAGTGCAATAATGGTAAATATTGTAAATATCGGGAAAAACATAAACCGAAGTAAGTCTGTATTGCTTAGAACATCCGATGTTTTATCTCCTATTTTCTTTCTGATTAATATGACTATTAAAAATAATATTATTTTTGATATGACCGTTATCATGCTTGCACCGATTAAATGATACTTATTTATATCTGCAATGCTTTTAAAAAAAGATACATTTACCCAAAGAGTCAGGTAATCTGCTGAAAGCAGTAATCCTTGAAATAATAAAGATAAAACTATAGACTTCCAAAATTGAATTTTAATATACGCAGTCATAAACATTGCAAACATAACAATAACCAATATCTGTTTAAAAATAAATCTGTTATGAAATACTAATACCGCTAAATAGCAGCATATAATTAAACTAAAAATAACTGCATTGTTTTTCAAGCTGTTTTCACTTCTTTTTTCTCCGAAACTTTCAAAAAACATTTTACAGCATATGATTTCCAATACCGTAAGCATAATACCCTGTATATAATCCAATATCATCTACAGTTCTCCTTTATACAAAACAATTCTTTCTCTGACAAACTTATATCGAGATTTTGAAATTTTTAACCTGGTTCCATTATTTAGTATGGCTTCATGCCGAAATATACTTGCTATGTGTTTTATATTAACTAAAAAACTTTGGTGTATACGCAGGAAATCTTTACCTTCCAACTCTTCCTCAATTTCATCCAGTTTCCCATATAGCGAATATCTGTTTATATTATCATCCATAATATAAAATTCAAGTTTATGCAGTCTGCTTTCAATATACAGCAGCCTTTCCAGAAAAACATTCTTTATCCCTTCGTTAAATTTAAACTCTTTCTGTTCTATATAATAGTTCATTCTTTTGCTTATCGCATCCATACACTCAAATATTAATTCCGGGAAAGTTTCATTATTCTTCAAAATATACCTTATGGCATTTACGCTATAGCCCTGTACTGCATAATTAATAAATGCTGTTACAAAAACTATAAAAACATCATTGCTAACTTTTCTTATTTCTTTTGCTGTTTCCATTCCGTCCATTTCATCCATGCTTATATCAAGAAAAACAATGTCATATTTTGCCATATTTATTTCCAAACTTATGAATTCCCTCCCTGATGCGAATTCATCAATTTCGCATGGGTAGCCATTCTCATCCATGTATTTCATTATAATTTTATAAATATTTTTTCTGAAAATCTCTTCATCATCACATATAGCAATTCTAAACATTTTCTATGCCTCCTCCAAAAGATAGTAAACTTATAACTCTCCCCTAATTACTGATTTCACCATTTAAATTATCGCATGACCTATCTAATATATTATAAAATAAATTAGTATCATTTACTCTTAAATCTTTGAAATAGTCCGGCATATAAAAAATACGCCTAACATAGTCTATTTTTCTCCTAAACATAGTCGTAAATTCTTTAAATAAATACTGCTGTTTTCTGCTTTCAAAGAGCAGATAAATGATAACACTGCCAAACTAAAAGTAATAAGCATGATAATATAATCATAATAGAAAACTATATAAACTACCCCCGATATAGTTATAATACTTGTAATAAGTTCTCCCAACACATTTATGGTTGATGTGAAGGAATTCTCACTGTTTTCTAAAATATAATAATATTTATCATAAAATTCTTTGTTGTTCACATATTCATAATTATATTGTATATACCCACTAAAAATATATTTCTGTGTTTCATTTTTTATCTTGTTCAAAATTTGAGGAATAATTATATTACTTAATGCATTATTAAACAACATTGTTATAATACCTATTCCAAAAATTAATATTAAATAAAAATAAAATAATCGATAATCTTTGACTTGCATGGAATCTATTATAGCTTTAATGATAACTATATTAAATAGATTGTACGCCGAATTGAATATCGCAGAAAATATAGTTAAAAACACATAAAGCGGACTAATCTTAAAAACATATTTGAATGCAAAATACAAATCACTAATAAAGTGCTTACTTTTTCCCATATTTCTTCTCTCTTCTCAATGTAATAATCCATGCAGCAACTTGCGATATACAAGCCATTATAATATGAGCAAAAAACATACTACTTGTTAAATAGCATTCATTCAGCACATATAACACCAGCAGTCCAAACAACTCAATTAAAAGTAATATGCAACTATATTTAATCCACAAATCATAGGAATTATTATATATATCTTCATTACTGAGCGAAAGACTTGAATAATATCCTGTAATTTTCCACCCTCTTCGTTTCAATTGTGTTATTTCTTTATGTGAGGGTCTAAAAAAATACCTATTAATGTATATGCCTAAAAATATTAATGTAACGCTTATAGCTATAAAAATTGAATTTTTATTATATTTAAGTGTTTCAAGTATATATTTATCAAATACTTTCAAACCCATAAACACTATGATTAAAAAAACAGCATCAGCAACTTTGTAATTGATTTTCTTCATAGTACTTTTGCCCCCTATTTTCTATAATGAACCTAATTTGATCATCATAAAGCCATTTAGCCTTATTGCAACCACGTCCATTAATATCTCCGTTTTGCTGATAACCTAAATTGGCACAACCAAATCCACATAACACCTAGTCAGTTTATTAGTCTCAAGATATTCAATTAGTTCAATAACTCTATCATAATTATTTTGTTACAATACTCCCTAACGGTATCAAAAAAAGATTTGTACTTTGACAAAGTTAAAAGAGGTTCTCCTCCGAACATCACAAACGATAGAGCATTTAAATTCTTGTTAGAATCAAATGTATTTTTTATATACTCAAATACCTTTTCTAAAATACCTTCATTCATAACATTATCTTCTCTATCATGACTTTGAAAACAATATGTACATCTCAAATTGCAATTATTAGAAAGAAACTTTTACCTACCATTGTCAAAAAGCTTGCAACAATGATTGCTCTGTTTTCTTATTAGATTAAATACATTATAGCGTTAATTAGGTCGGATTTCCATGGTGGATGACTATAAAATATTTTTTTATATTGTGCCTTATCTATTGCCATTTTATAAATTGAAGGCTAATTTCTTCCCTAATATTTTCTTCACTAATTGTGTGCTCCAACAGTACGCAGCATATTTATGGTTTCACTTATACATTTTATCTGTTTAGCATTTTTCTGTTTTTTAGGAGCTATTCCATTTTGTCCATATAATCGTGTGACTAAACTTGAATCAATAATCACATTATATAAATCAAATATTGCCTTTATATATTTTGCATTAAATTACATGTTCCCCCTATTCTTTCTCCAATATTATTAGCAAAAACTCTTACTCCTCTTTTTTTCCCCATATCCATGGGAATTCCAGATACTTCTAAATATCCCAAGGTCTGATTATCTGAATTATAAAGTCTACCTGAATACTTTTCAGATATTCCTGGTTCTTTACAAACTATATATGGAACTCTCATTCTTGCTTGAGATGCAAAAGAAGCTGTACCCTTTTTATCCATACTCGCAATAGTCTTATATGCCATTAAGTAATCATCAACCGTTTGAATTATTGATAATATCGGAACCAATCCTGATAACCCTTTCCGCAACCTAAACAAAGAAGGAATAGATAAGGTAATAGAATATACCCGCCTGCTTGAAAAAAGCGGTGATTACAAAATGACAGAGAGCTTATATGGATTGAACAGACTGAACAGCTTAAAGATGGTGAAACAGGCATCTTTTATCTTGATGGAAATACTTATGTGAAGAAATTTCAGAATAACAAGAAAGGAGCTTATCTTGTTTCACTTAATAAGGCATATGAACCTATGCCTATTACTGAAAGCAGCTCCTTTAAGATTTTGGGGCGTGTTTTATCATAATAAAGATTTAAGAAGATTTTGGCGAGGGGCGGTTGCTATTATGAATACAGATACAATAATCTGCAGATTAAAAGAAAAACGGACAAGCCTCGGCTTCACCCAGCGGCAGGTCGCTGAAGGAGCCGATATAAATGTCCGTACTCTGATAAATATTGAAAAAGGCAGGGCTATTCCCAATCTGCTGTATGCTATGAAGCTTGCTAAGTTTCTGGAGATGGGAGTGGAAGAGGTGTTTGAATACAGATGAATCTTCATATAGAAAATTCTATACAATATTATCCTAATTCAAGTATAGTATCAAATCTTGCCCTTACTTCATCCGGGATGTGATGTGCTACTTCTACAACTGTCTTATTAAGACTCATAATGGTTTCATGTATTTTATCAGCTGTATTCTTATCAAGGGCTGAAGTTCCCTCATCTACAAGAAGCACAGAGCAGTTATAGAGCAGGGCTCTTGCTATTTCTATTCTCTGTTTCTGACCTCCTGAAATATTGCCGCCCTCATCTTCAATTGCATAGTCAAGACCATTTTCACGGGTAAATTCTGCAAGCCCTGCCTGTTCTATAGCTTTATTTATTTCTGCCTCAGTAAAATCTTTTCCAAGAGTAATATTATATCTTAGAGTTTCATTAAATACCGCAGGATTTTGTGATATAAAGCCAAGTCTTCTGTACTTTAACTCTTTGTCATTTAACAGCACCTTTCCTGAGTCAGGTTTAAGTTCTCCGCTTATAAGCTTAAGTATGGTACTCTTGCCGCTTCCGCTCTCACCCTGTATAAGAATTTTACTGCCGTTTTCCGCCTTAAAAGAAAATTTCTTAAGTATCTCTTTGTCCTCATTATAAGCGAAATCCACCTCTTTAAATTCAATTTTCTTTACATCCTCAGCTTCATTTTCATTTACTTCATCAACATCACTAAACTTCATTATATTTTCTCTGATTGGCTCAGTTGATTTAAGCACAGCCATAAGACCTGCTATCTGTCCCAAAGAGCCCACTATCCAGCCGCTTGAATACTGAACCGCAATAAAGGCTGGTATAGTAATATAGCCTTTAATTCCCATATATATACCTATTGCAATAGGAATAATATTCACCACAATATACACAATGTTCATATAAAGGCCGGTAAATTCCATCTCATTGTTTCTATCTGCAAAGTCCTTCTCACTCTTTGATATTGAGGCAAAAAGTTTTTTAACAGTGTCTGCAATTCTGTTATAATTAATTATAGTTCCACTGTTTTTGATCACATCTTTTATAAGCACCGTAGTTTTGCTTATACTCTCAGTATACTGGTTTGTCATCTCCGCAGTCTTTCTTCCCAATATGCTGCCAAGCCACATTGGAAGCAGACCTATTACAAGGTAAATAAGTGCAAATATCCAGTTGCTGCTAAAGGTAAGTATGATGGTAAATACTACCACGGCAGAACTTTTTGTTATTTTTATTATATTGTCAAAATAGTTTGCCATAACAAGCTTTAAGTCATTGTCTATAAATGAAATAGCCGTACCGGAGTCAATTCCTTCTGCAATTGCGTTTTTAACACAGGCCATTTTAATATCAGTTATTACCTGTGCCTTATAATTATTTGTAGCCTTAATCGCCTGCTTGCCTATCCATAAAAGAATTGCATATGATGCCACATAGATACCGACAAACGGAAGCAGCCACTCTAACCTCTGTTCCTGTATAAGCCAGAAGAACAGAGCGTAGGTTCCTGTGTTAAATGGGGTTTCAAGCCCTGAAAGAATTGTCAGAATGATAGCTTTCCACCATTTTGAGCCTTTCTTGTACATTTTTAAGCTTAAATTATTACTTGCTTCATTTTTCATTGGCTATATCCTCACTTATTTTATAATATATTCAGTATATAGTATTGGATAAACAGCTTATATACTAAATTGATATAAGTATTCTATCAGATAGTTACATTAAACGACATACCAAAAACTGATTTTGCTAAATTATTTTTCTCTGTGTTGAAGCTGGTTCCGATTCTTTACCGGTAAGAATTCCATAAAATGGTATATACTCTTCATAAATATCATTTTGTTTCATTAATGAGCGGCAAAAAGCATGGATTACCGCACATATCCACATGTATGAATTTTTTCGGTGGTGTAGCAAAAATCTTAGTTCCTGATAACTGTACAACCGCTGTTAATCACTAGCAAAGTGACTGGTATACTCCGGCACTGAATACAACCTATCATGAAATGACAGAGCACCATAGAACTGCCATTATACCGGCCAGGGTACGCAACCCAAAAGACAAACCAAACGCTGAAGGTTCCGTCGGAAATATATCCACCTGGATAACCGCCGCCCTTCGAAACGAGCAGTTCTTCTCTCTTGCAGAATTGAATGTTGCAATCCGCAAGAAGCTGGAAGCTTTCAATGCCAACCTCTTTCAAAAGAATGAAGGTAGCAGATGTGGTTTGTTTCTTGGGGAAGAACTGTCACTTTTGACACCATTGCCTACTACCCGCTTCGAACTGTGTGGCTGGAAGGTCGCCACGGTTCAGTTTAATTATCACATCGCAGTAGACAAGATGTACTACTCTGTGCCTTATCAGTATATCAGAAATAAGGCGGATGTGCGAATAACAGATACAACAGTTGAAATCTTTATCAAACACAATCGGATTGCTTCCCACAGACGCCTTTACGGACGTCCGGGACAATACTCAACAGTAATGGAACACATGCCGGAAGACCATCAGAAATATCTGGAATGGAACGGCGACCGTTTCTGGAAGTGGGCAACCACGATTGGAACTAACACAAATATCGTTGTAAACAACATACTTACCTCCGGCAGGGTGGAACAGCAATCATACCGAAGCTGTATGGGATTGTTAAAGTTAGCCGAGAAATACTCTCCGGTGAAACTGGAAAAGGCTTGTACGAAAGCATTAAGCTATTCTGGCTCACCCAGCTATAAAAGTATCAAAAATCTACTGGCAACAATGAAGGACGAACCTGTTTCAGAAGTATTGCCTAAGAAGAAAGACACCTATGGAATCACCCGTGGCTCCAGATACTATCAGAACAAATCCCAAGGAGGTAATTACAATGATTAATCAAAGTACAATAGATAAATTAATTGAAATGCGTCTCACTGCAATGTCTGATGCTTTCCATATCCAGATGAATGATAAATCCATGCAGGGCATTCCGTTTGAAGACCGTTTTGGCATGCTGGTAGATGTTGAATATACCAGTCGAAAGAACAATCGTTTAAAACGTCTTATTCGTAATGCCGAACTCGAGCAGACCGATGCGTGCATTGCTGGAATTGATTATACTTCCGGAAGACGACTGAATAAAGACTTAATCAATCGCCTGGCTACTTGTGAATACATCACAGAATACCGGAACATCTTTATCACCGGTGCCACCGGCAGTGATAAAACCTACATGGCATGTGCCTTTGGTATGGAAGCTTGTAAACAGTACTTTACCGTCAGATATGTCCGTCTTCCGGATTTATTACTAGAACTGGAAGCTGCCAGCAACGATGGGAACTTTATCAAAATACTATCCAAATATACGAAACCGCTTTTACTGATTATAGATGAGTGGTTATTGCTGAAACTAAGCGAATCAGAATCGAAGAATCTTTTTGAACTGATTCACAAGCGGCGTAAAAAGTCATCTACCATCTTCTGCTCTCAGTTCAGAGAGGAAGGCTGGTACGAACGCCTTGGAGGAGATGATAATCCTCTGGCAGATGCAATCATGGATCGAATTGTCTATGACGCATATAAAATCAATATCGAAAGCATCTACCCGTCTAAAGACCTTTCTATGAGAGAGATTTACGGAATCGATAGAAACCAATCAAAGTAACATTTAAATTCAATGGCTCTGTCAGTCCGGAATGGTGACTCTCGCCACACCGGACTGGCGGCTCCGCCGCACAAGAATATTCAATCTACTCAAAATGGCACAAGTTCTATATAAATTTACCTTTTTTAGACAGTGTTTTTCTATGTATAACACCATTATCCGACGATAAAAGATAAACCTTTGAACTTTCATCTACAGGAATTAGTTCATAATCGCTATTGTTTCGAATACATATACTAGCCCCATCTTCGAAAGCCAAGACATTTACATAATTTTTCTGCTTCATTTCTTTAAAAAGCTCAACAGTACGGTGCGGCTCCGATGAAAAATGCATAGATAAAGAAAAATTTATAAGACCTAATCCTTTCTCAAAACCAAATCTCTGTTTGGCTGAGATATTATGTTCAAATGCATCTGCAAAAAATTCTTTACATAATATCCCTGCTCCAGAGCAAGTACCAATAATTGTTTTACTTTCTGATATTTTTTCAACAGTATGCTCTTGAACCAATAAATGATTTAATGAATTAATAAGTTTAAAGTAGTCACCTCCACCAAAATATAGAATATCAGCTGTTTCTATTTTATCCGCCATTTTCTTTGAATCATTAATGTCTGATTCGGATACAAGATCGAAGATACAATTATTTTGTTCGAAAATTTTACGAAGTATTTCACCATATTCCTGTGGCGTTGAACTATGAAGCGTATATGCTAAAACATGGTTTTTTTCCTTAGAAACAATAGTACCTAAAATTTTTGAAAGTGATTCAGATTCGAATCGAATACCGTCGATACCGTTATCTCCTCCACCAAGCAAAATCCATGAATTATCCATAATAATATTCTTCGTTTTTTCATTTGACTTAGTCATACAGAAATTGTAAATATCTGAAAATATTTCAAAGTAATTGTCTGTTGAAAAAAAATCAATTAGCATCATATCACTAAGCACAGCTAGCAACTCAATATACTCTATTGATGAAAGGTAATCGTTAATTCTTTTATCTTTCATAAGATTATACTCCTTACCTAGATACACTTCAATTAACTCACGACAATTTTTTGCCCTGAATTCCATCTTATAGTGTTGCAACAAATTATTAGTTTCTATTTTGCCATTGTCTGTTCGAGGGAGACCACTACACCTATAAAATATTGAAGGCATCTCATATTGAGATAAACCATTGGTAAGTTCTTTTTTTATAAAATCTACATCTTCAATTTGTGAAACATAAAAACATATAAACAATCGGTTCTCATAATCAAATACACATGCTGCATCATCTATAAACTCACAATTTCTAATATAGTTGCTTACTGTCTCTGTGTTCACTCTAAATCCATTAATCTTTAAGACATTATCAATTCTACCATCAATAATGATTCCACCATTATTGGTATAATGTGCAATATCATGTGTATAGAAAATGTCATTGAATTGATTCTTTGGGGACTGCAGATATCTCCCAAGGCATATTCCGCTTATAACCAATGTTCCTTCTTCTCCACATTCAATTTCTTGACCATTGCTATTCTTAATATTTATAGAAACATTGTCAATAGGATACACTGCTATAGCTTCTTCATAATCTTTTTGGAAATCTACAATTCCAACGCAACAACCTATTGTTGCTTCTGTAGGTCCATAATGGTTAAAAAAAGTACAGCCATCAAGAGATTCATTAAGACTTTTGCAGGCAAAAAAATCAAATGGCTCTCCACCACTAAAAATATATTGTAAAGTTTTCAACTCTTTGACTTTCGGTGATTTTGATAGCATTCTTAATATACTAGGTGTTGTCTTCATAACCGTTATAGCATTGTTAGAGATATAGTCGGCCAAATCATTAACTATCCGTGAATCCTTTGGGAATAGACATATACTACCTCCCGCTAGTAGGATAGGAAATATAGCAGTATATGCTAAATCAAATGCTATTGATGTAGTAACCAGTGATATATCTTTATCTGATAAATGTACTAATGAACATATGTATTGACAGTAATTCAGCAAGCTATCATTTCTAATAACACACCCCTTAATGTTGCCCTCTGTCCCAGATGTATAAACAATGTATACTTCATCACTATATTTCTTCTGTTGAACAGCAAAACTATCTTCAAAATAAGGATCAAAATTTGATAAATCATTATCTAATACTATCTTTTCCCTAAATAATTGGCTAAATTTATATTCTTCTTGATCCGAAAAATTTATAATACTAGCATTTGTTTCACCTGCAATTAATCTAATCTTATCATACGATAAACCTTGATACAACGGACAAAAGGTTTTTCCTGACTTCATTGATGCTAGCATAAGGGCTAAAGTTTGAACATCATTATTTGCAACAAAAGTTACTCTTTTAACACCTGTTAGTTTATCCAACTGTGATGAATAATAAGACACATAACACTTGAGCTCTGATGCTGACATTTTTCTGAACCCATCATACACAAAACCATGAATAGTTAAATTATCCAAAATACAATCAATCACTCTCATTAAAAACACTCCCATATCTTAAAAAAAACTTCCTAAACAACTATACGAAAAGCAATCAACTTCATATATTTTCTTCATCTTTTGCATTGCATTTAATATGATGCTACTATTTTTTAAATTTCCAAACTGCAGCTTTGTATTATGAAAGCATGAGCTAACAATGCCATTCGAACGTATTAGTACTGTATTTCTACAACCAAAACACTTGGATGGCTTGAAGTTCTTCTTTGAAAACAATATTTTAAACAATTTATATTTCAGTATGTTCTGTTCTCTTTCCCCCCATGGAGAAAGATTTTCAAGCATCTCAGATATTTCTCTATCACTTAAACATTCCAAGGATAAGTCGTTTGCTTTATCAATATCAATAAGTTCAAAATCCAAGCTAAGTGAATTTGCTTTACAAAATGAAATCAACTTTGGTATCTCTTTTGTATTCATACTCGAAATTACACATACAATTCCAATAGTAAGTGAAGTTGAATTTCTCAACTTTAATATGTTACTAATAATTATATCTTTATTGCCACGGACAATATCGTGATAGTTTGAAACAACACTATCCAAGCTTACTTGAACTTCAACTCCATATTTCGATAAAAAGCTTATAATCTTCTCATTATTTAAAAGAAGACCATTTGTTAAAAGGAGAATATGATTTGTGTACTTTTGTGCGATTTGTATTGCTTTATCTAAATCACTGTATAGCAATGACTCTCCACCAGTAAAAGTAACATAATCTATTTTACTTTGAGCAGAAACCTCCTCACATACTCTCTCTATATCCTCCAAAGAAATGTATTCTAGACTATTCTTTTCTGCAAAACAGTATTTACATCTCATATTACATTTTTGAGTTAATTCAAATATAATTCTCATATATACCTGCCTTAATTTGTTCATAGTTTCCAATGTTGTTAATATCACTACTAAGTCTTTCAACATTTATACCTATCTCACAACAAATCTGTAAAAAAACTGTTATACTAACATTCTTAACAATAGCTAACTTCTCAAGCATCATTTTAAGGTGAAAATCATCCACATTCATAAAATAAATATGAAATAACAAAACACCTCTTGATTCTATTGTAGCAACGATTTGTAATTCGTACGATTCATCATTAATGGCAATGATAGGAACATCATTCGAAATATTATCCTTATATCGTTCTAAAATAAAACAAATATACCTATTAGCTAAGTTCTTATTTTTATGCATTATATAACGTAACTGTAAATACTCTGTAAAACTTTCAAGCATCCATAACCGCCCATCACCAACAAACTTCACATCATTCCCAATTAGTTGATGAAAAATCTCATGTGGAAAATACAAGTACATTGCAACATCTTTGATATCAATTAAAGAAGATCGAAAATAAATTTTTTCTTTCATGCTTATACTCATCGCTGGTATATCATCATAAAGATATATATCCACTGTTAAACTCAATCCTGTAATATATTTATAATATTTTAGGATTGATTCAAGATAAAATACTGTATTCTTTTTGTTATGGATAAAAACATCATTCACTACTGTAAGTTGATTATTAGATATATGATAACAAAGTAACAAAACATACTCCTCTATTCAAATTTAATAAGAAGTTTATCACTACTATACAGTGAAAAAGAACTATAAGTTACATCAAAATGATATCCTTCATCAATCATTCCTCCAAAGGTGCAATTGTTACCAAAACCAAAATGACAAGTTCCATAGGATTTCTCTGCAATTTCTAGACTTACGCATCGTGGTACAAATTCATTCAACCCAAGTCCAAATTCACAAATCACTAGTCCTACATTATCATCATAATTGTCATCTCTTAATAGCACATTATTAACAACCATATATTTATTAATACCAATATAAATTTCACCATTTGCACTATAATTTCTAATAGCAAAAAAAACTTCACCTCCAGGAATTTGAAAAACTCCCTGTTTATTGTCGTTAAGCACATCCGTCCAGATTGAAGATTCACGAAAAAAATGAAGTTTGCTTCCTCTATGATCTATAAATGTAAAACATGTATTATCAGCTAATATATCCAAGTATCGGTTTGCTTTTGCTAATAATAATGTTTTATCAATAGCAGAAGATTTCATGTATATTTCTTGTAACTTCGTATAGATAGGTTTTGATATTAAGCGCTTGTCCGGTACCGATACCATTAATACAAGTCCATTGATTCGTTCAATACTGCTAAGCTTTCGATATATTTCTTCTGAATCTTCATAAAAAAGAGGAAAAATAATAACTATTATATTAAATTCACCCATCTTTCCATTACCATATATTAATATATTATTTTCTGCATATGGGATAAATTGGGAATTTATCTCACAAAATTTCACTTTACCATCTAAAGGAAACGAAAGTCTACTACTAATCGACAGAGCTTCTCTTTCATATTCGTGACTATATAAAACAATTGATTCATTCTTCAACACAACTTGTCTCCTTTTGGTCACCAAACTTTCTTATAAACCTAATCATTAAAACCACAGAAAGAAACTCTATTATAGCAGCCAACCCCCAAACAATTTCATATCCTAATTTACCTATTATTTCCCCAAGGCAAAATGTCAGCAAGACAAAAAGAAGCGACTTAACCGACGATATTCCCGAATAAAATGAAGCACGATTATTGCTCGATATGTAATCATTTTTCCATAAACCTGTAGATGCAGATGATACTGAAAAGAAAAACTCGAAGAGGATATAACCGACCAAAACTAACCAAATATTATCAGCTAAACATTCTATAATAAAAGTAATAATTATACCAATCTTGCCTATAACAGATAATGTAAATCCATTCATGTATTTTAAGAAAAAAGAAGTCAAAAAACTACCAACTGCCATCGTTAATGTAAAACATACAAACAAAATACTGATCATCTTTTCCGTCATATGAAACCGATTCAGCAAAAAAAGTTGCCATACGAAAATAAAAAGTGAAAAAGCAGTATAATCGAATATTTCGAAAGCTATCATTCCTCTCATACGCCTATCTGTAAGGAACTCTTTTGAAAATTTTGTAAATACTTCAAAAAACTTTCTATTTTCAATATTTCCACGATTATCCTCAAAAAAGATAAGAAAGGTTATGCCTGCGATTATTACAGCAATCCCTCCAATCAAAAGAGGCAATCTAACATCTAAAGCCATTAATGCAACAGCCGATAATGAGGAAAAAAGCGACATAACCTTAACAACTCCGCCAATGCGAGGAAGAATCTTATCTCTGTCTTTCAATCTATCCTCTTTAATTAACATATCATAAAACCAAGCTTGTGGGGAACCGGAAAACATAGCATTTGCAAAAGCTAAAAGAATAAAAACAAGAATTAGCATGATAAATGAAGTACTATAAGTCAGCAAAATTAAACCTATACCATAAAATATCAATGAAATAGATGCTGTCTTTTTTCGTCCTACAAAATCAGATATTACTCCTGAAGGAAAATCAAAAACAAGTAGAAAAATCTCATGAATCCCAACCAGTATAGATATCTTTCCAACTGAAAGATGCGAATTTAAAATAATCATGTATGATACTCCATAAAAATAATCCGCTACTTGAAATAATCCCATAACTACCGTATATAAAACAACTAATACAGCAAATTTCTCTATTTTAGTCTTTTCACTCATCTTGTTCTCCTATAATCTATTGCTTTGTTCAAATGATAAAATGAAGCTCCTGATAACATAACCTTATCCAATAGTTTTTCAAAACCTAGCTGATCATACATAATGCAAAATGCAGAAAATCCTACATAGTATGGCATTCTCTCCTCATCTTGCAGTATTGCAGTAAGAAATAATTTATTAACGACATCCTTTTGAATGCCAAAATTATTCATTAACCATGAAACTATTTCTTCCTTAGATTGTCTGCAATACCATAATCTAAAACTAATAATACCAACTAATACTTCGCTAATTAGCTTACGTGATACTTTATTTCGATATGATTCACTATCTATAATAAATAATGAATGATACTCACAAAGCAGAGCCCATCCTTCCCAAAATGAAGTTTCTTTAAAAAACCTATTCTCATTATCAGTATAAAATAATGACATAAAATAATGCCCAGGAATGATTTCATGAATAACTGTATTCATAAGTTGATCTTCATCATCAACTGAATTAGTATTAATATAAAATTGAAGTGTTTCTTCATAAGCGAAGCTAATTAATGCACGATAATCTTGTGTTTGAAATTTGTACTTCGTATTCGATACTACTATTTTCGAGATATCAATTTTTTTCCCGAATTTATCCAAGCAACCAAACATATCCACGATGGAGTTTATATAATCATTCAAATAATCATTGGTTATTTGAATTTGTGACGAAGTTCTACAGTCACATTCTAGAGATTTCTTCTCAATACTCAAATTGTTTAGTAAATTAACCAATTGCTTATTAATATCTTCTACAGAAAATAAACTATCGCAAGACCTTTCGACTCTATGTATAAATTCTTCTTTTCTCACATAAGGAAGAATTCTCTTTACTAATTTAAGTTTATCATCTAGCAAATCCTGAAACATCGCTTTTGCATTATAGTAGCTTTCATTAACCAAATCACTTGCGATATTTTCAATCTTTTGGCATGTATCTATGAATCGTTTTCTTGTTGACATAATTTCAATTCTAGATAACAGTTGATTATCTAAGTTCTCATATGCTTGAGAAACTATTTTCACAAGAAACACCAATCGCTTTTGAAACAGTTGTTTATTCATATCAATATTTTGAGTTGTTGATAAAGATTCCAAAAGTGTTAAAAATGTTCTGCCATAATAAAAATATGTTTGAGACTTATATGTTTCTGTCACAAGTTCATATATTCTATCATTGATTATCTTAATAGCAAGATAATTTACATCTATATCCTTTTTCAAACTCTTTTTATATCCATAAAGAGCTATTAAAAACTCATTAATACTCTTACAAGAATAATCTCCTAATGAGTAAATCGTTTTACCATATTCTCCAGCAAGCCCTGGGTAAAACTGAAAAATACACAAAAGTATTTCATCTATTTCAGCATTATTCATTTTAATACCTAACCATTCACATAAAACGGGAGGCAAGTAAATACATACCTGCCTCGTTTTTACATTACCTTGAAAACTTTTACTATTGGCCTTAATTTTTTTCTTCAACTACTTCTTCTAAAGCAGCAAGAAGCTCTTCTTCAAATTCTTCGTATTCTGTTTTATCATATAGCGCTACACTGCTACTTCTTGATCTCATGCATACATCACCATAAGAAATGTTTGTAAAATCTAAAGTTTTTTCTTTCATTTTTTCTCCTTTCTTCTTATTCATCATAGGCAATTGTTAAATTGCCAAACCCATTGATTTTAATGGATTTTATTACTGTTTCTATATAAATTTTCTCTCCACTTGTGATAAAATGTAATCACCACAAAAACAAATTAAACAAGTGAGGAGAAAATTTATGTCTAATAAGTTTCACCAGATTTCTTTTAAGGAAATCTTTTCTGATTGTCAGGATATGTTTATAGATTATGTGCCTTCCTTCTTTGATCTCCTTGAGGAACACCTTGACATAAGTTCTTTCATACCTGACTCCTTTTTTAGTGCCTTTTACCGTTCTCTCGGACGTAAGCGAGTTTACCCTCTTACCGGCTTCCTCTCAGCTCTTATCCTGCAGAAGATTTTTTCAATACCTACAGATTCAATGCTTATCATTTTCTTAAAGCTCTGTAAGGAACTCCGAGACTTCTGCGGATTTACCAAAGTTCCCGATGCTCCGTTACTTACCCGCTTCAAACAGGACTTCCTTCCGTTTATTGAAGACATGTTTAACAAACTTTTGGACTTTACCGAACCAATCTGTAAGGCTGTAGATTCTTCCCTATCCGACATACTTGCCTTTTATACATCATGGATTGAACTCTACGTTGCCGAGAACAATTCTAAAGCCTTAAACACTCTCATACGTAAGCTCAAAGCCTATTATAAAGACAAACCTGAGGTTGACCCTTACAAAATGGCTTACGGATTAATGCCTTCAAGGGCAGCCTCCTCTCCTGATGCTAAACAGCAATACATTAACGGGCATTTCTGCTATGCGGATAAATTTACCATCCTTACTAACGGACTCGGCATAATAAGACATATAGCTTTCCTCGATGACAGCTTCAGGTATAAACATCCCGAAATACCTGACGAAAAGAAATCCGATTCGCCTGATGAGGATAAATCTATAGGCGACTCCACTTCACTAAAACCTATACTTTCTGATTTCTTTGCACTGCATCCACACTTTAAGCCGGATACCTTCCTTGGTGATTCTGCTTTTGATACCATTGATACTTACGGATTCCTTAAAGATGAGTTTCATTTCTCAAAGGTTCTTATCCCTTATAATCCTCGAAATGAAAGCAACCTTGACAAAGTAGGCTATAATTCTTACGGCTATCCTACCTGTCCAAAAGATTCTTCCTTAGATATGAAGTATCTCGGACTGTGTCACGAAAAAGGACGGGCTGACCGTTACAAATGGGGATGTCCTAAAATGCATATGTCCAAAGGACAATGGATATGTGACTGCAAAAGTCCATGCAGCAATGCAAAAAAAGGCAGAACCACATATACCTATGAAAACTTAGACTTCCGTATGTTTCCGGGTATACAGAAAGATTCCGATGAATGGGATTCCCTCTATAAAGTCAGGACAACCATTGAGCGTACAATCAACCATTTCAAAATCAATATGTGTATTGCCGGACGCAGAACACGTAATCACGTTACTGCAAAGGCTGATGTATTTCTCGCGGGAATCGCAAGCCAGCTTACCGCAATTGTTGCACACAGTATGAAGTGTCCAAAATATATCAGAAGCTTAAAGCCTTTAATTGCCTAAAAAAGTATTAAATTGTCATACTACTTTGTCTGGCTTATTTAAGTACGCCTAAAATGTTACAATCTATGTCAATTCAGATATTTATCTGAATAATGACCTTAATTTTATTCTCGTCTCTGCATTTTCTGTCACAGGTAAACGAAGAAAACATTTAACAATTACCTATCTTATTCATCATGTAGTCAGCACCCACTGAAACATACTTAACATAAACTTACATTTTTCAGGGTTGTATCCCCCTTTACATATATGTTGTTCTATTTCACAAGATCCACCACATACATTAATAAGTGGACAGTGATTGCATTTAGATAAAACACTCGGATGAAACGCCCATTTCTTTTCAAGAATATTATTGAGTGCATCATCAAAATGAGTATACCTTTCATTTGATTTTTTTACAACACAATTGGATATAGTGCCATCACTACCTATATAAACACCATAAATATTTATGTTGTCTTCTCTAGAAAAATTCATACAGGAATAACGTTGTAACTCATGGTGTTGCAACAAGTACAACATATTATTTGCCGGATTATTAAATGAAATTCCCTTTTCCTTACAATAGAGAATGCTTTTTTGAATCTCTCTCGCTAAAACAGCTCCATCGGTTTCCCAGCCTTTATCACAAGGTTGTGGTGTATTTACAGATACTTCAGTAACACATAGATGTTCAACAAGGTACTGAATTGACTGCGACAAAATTTCAACATTATCACCATTCGGAGTAAGCAAAACTGATAAATATCCATTTACTTTACGAAGTTTTTCGAAATACCGAGTGGCTACCATAAAGGTTCCCTGCCCATTTGCGAATACTCTATTAATATCATTAATTTCAAGTCTGCCATCAAGACTTATTGTGATTTTAATTTCACTCTCATTGAAGAAAGCTATCTTGTCATCATCAATCAATGTGCCGTTTGTTACTATTTCCTGATATGCTGATACTATTTTCCCTTCATTAACTGCATTCTTAAGTATACCATTTCCTAATTCAATTAAATCCATCCTAAGCAATGGCTCACCACCAAAATACTGAACAGATACACTATTCCCTTCATTGTGGGAAACGAAATCATTCATAATATTCAGAAAACGTAACCTATTCATTGTTTCTTTTTGTTCTCCAAACTCATGGTTTACAAAACAATACTTGCAAGCCATATTACATTTTTCGGTTAACGATATCCGTAAATAACTTATAAAACTCTTGTCTGCCTTAGATGCTGTTTCATACCTTTGTATTCGATTAGCAATCGGATTTTCATAAGTATTATCGTCTACCAAAAAGCCATTAGAAAGCAATTCATTGTCTATCTCACTTAGATGCCCTTCTGTTGACGCCCTATCTTTATTAATGGCATCGATATAATCTTTTCCAACTTCAAACATTGTTAATGTCTGAGAATTAAATATGTAGTACTTGTCATCAATTAATAACCAATATGCATTCTTAGATTTTTTTACCACTTTGATAGTCTTCTTTCTGCTTACTATGTATATAAGCCAAACTATAAAGCAAAACTATAAGAGTTTTATAAATAAAGCATTAATTTTCATAGACATCCACATCCTTTCTGTATTATGTTTGAACTTACACATTGTAAGATTAAAATGTATACAAACAACATACATCTCTTTTGCAGTATAGCACAACATTTTTAATCCAAACAGGGCATTGGTACACCTATTTTTTTTAAAAACAGGTGTACCAATGCCCTGTTGAATACTCCATCCTCATGCTACAATTATTTGCACTTACTATTAACCTATATAATAAAAGAAATGAGGTAACGATTATGAAAAAAATTAAACTATTTTTTGCTCTTTCCTTAGCATTATGCTGTGTCTGTTGCATTCAAAATTTTACTAAAACTAATTCGGACGACATATCCAGACCATCTGTCAAATTTACAATTTGTGAAGATAAAACTACTCTTCCGCCTGTAAGTGTTAATTCTTATAACCCTAAGAAGTACCAGGCTTCTTTAGGGTTAAATACTCTCTCATAATAAGCCTTTATCATTTTAGTATCGCTATATTTTTCATATAGTTCAGCGATATAAAAAAGGTGCCTGCAAAGTTCTTCTGCCTTTTTTATATCGCCATTTTCTTCCTCAATTGTAGAAAGATAGTCAATAATATTTAGCAGGAAACTTGCATCATTATTCTTAAAGCTCCTTTTCAAAAAATCCATTCCCAAAGAATAAGCTTTATCATATTCTTTGTTATTCTTATAGGCACATACTAAACTCACTAAAGGAACTGCTAATCTTGCATAACAATCAAGACATTTCCTATTTTTTTCACTTTCTAAAATTTTTTCTATGATTATAATCTTCTCTAATACCCGGTTCATAGTGTTTGCAATATAGGTAAGTATCTCAATCTCCTTTATCAAAAGGAAATCTTCTTCAGTAAATTGAGGGCTTGTGTAGTAAAATATCTTCCAAAGCTGTTCTATTTTTTCTTTTTCATCTATATCATCTTTAAGGATAAGCTCTATAAACTCAATCTCCTGCCTATTAGCCACATCATCTGTATCAAGTCTTTTTTTCAATTCATCAAACTTTATTTTTAAGCCTTTTACATCACAAATAGCAGACAACCTCCTGCATTCATTGGCAAGAAAAAGTGTATAGACATCATCTGAAACCACCTCTGTCCTAAAATACCTAAACTTTAACTCAAGCTTTTCAGCTATCCCCTTCAAAATACTTTTATGAGAAATTCCTTGTCCTTTCTCCATTCGCCTATAAGTTTTAACATCACATATATTTTCGCAGACTTCCTCCATTGTCATACCCAATCTCTTTCTTTTTTGTTTCAAAATGTCGCTAAGCACAAGATATTTTATATTTTTACTAAAAATCTCTATTCTAAAATCCAATTTTAAACCACATAATCCAAATACAGCTTCCAATGAGCTTTTCCAAAAAATATAGGTATTTTTTTTATGATATGCAGGTTCTTCCAGTATCAAAAGACGCAAAATTTCAGGTATTTCTCTTATTCTCATGTAGCCTACTGACATTTTTAAAATATTATTTAATAGTTCTAGTCTGCCTGATACTGTCAAAAATTCCTTATCGTGCCTTAGCACAATAAGAATAAGTTTTGGAACTATATTTGCTTTTATCAAGTCGTCAACTGGTAGTTTAAGTAAATATTGTGAGAATGCATAGATTTTCTTTGAAATATCTACTTTATCTTGTTTTTTATATTCATACAAAACATCAAAATAATTCGTTAGAATATGCCACTCAAACATTGATAAATAACAGTTTTCATTTATTATTTTATCAATGTCTTTAATCGTATATTGAATAGCTCTCACAATATGATGGTATGCCTTTTCTAAATTTTTTTCAAAAAACCTGTGATATATATAATCAATAAATTCTTTTTGTTGAGACTGAATTTTTGTATTAATAATATACAGGCTGCTAAATTTCTCTTTCTCTGCATTGAACTTTATTATATTTCTCTCTTCCGCATAATTAATACAGCTTTCATACCATAAAAGAAATGCATGATGCTCATCAGGTAATATAATTTCAAGTCTTTCACTTGATATGCCTAACCTTTCCAGCACTGTCAAAAATAAAAATAAATCAGGACTCAGTTCTCCACTTTCATATTTTTTCCCGGTTTCTTCAGAACATAAGCCATGATAAACCTGATAATACTTTAATCTAAAATATTCCCTAAATTCCTTAAGAATGTCCTTGAAAT
This sequence comes from Catonella sp., assembly GCF_052169795.1. Classification (GTDB taxonomy): domain Bacteria; phylum Bacillota; class Clostridia; order Lachnospirales; family Lachnospiraceae; genus Catonella. The sequence goes on along the minus strand of NZ_JBQNBU010000015.1, from coordinate 1,575 downwards.
TATCAGTAAATTTTCCTCCCATACATTCCTCCTCTGGCTAATTATGCTTTTATCTGTAATATTGCTCTTTTTCAGTAACCCAAATTATAACCTTAGTTTTTAAAATCTACATATTTCAATTCTATTTAGAAGATTATAGCAGTAATAAACTGTTATTTCCACCTTAACTCTTTTCATTAAAGAATTTTAATTCATATACTTTGTTACTATTAACTATAATTTCCAATCTTGTAAAAACAGCATATAGCCTGTCACAACATTTCTAAATACAAAATAGTTTTAATTCTGATTTTTATAAAACTAATCAATAAGATATTTATCTTTCATTTCCTTTATTATTTCTTTCCTGGACTGTGGCATTCCATTATCTTTACCCTTATACTTCTTAATAGCATCTTTTACAGACTCTCTCTCTGTTTTTTCCCTTCCCATAATGCCATTGTTAAGCTTCTCTTTTTCTGATGTAGCAGTTATCTCCTTATTTTGTTCCTTAGCCTTTAAAAGCTTTGATGAAAGTATATTTACATTTCTATATTCCTTTCCATTACCATCAGCAGAAATTCTAACCTGACCGAAAAGTTTTACAAAATCCCCCTGCTTAAATGTTTTAGGTATATCGCACTTTTCTCCATAAGCAGAGCAGCTGTGATATACTTTATTCCCTAGGCTATCATTTGATACAACAGAGAAATTTACAACCTTGAATGTTTTCCCTTTTTTATTTTCTCTTTCAACCACATCAACCTTGCCTGCTATATTTCCGACTATGTCCACAAGTTCATCTTTTTCTTTCCTAGTATAAGGAATATCTTTTATCTGTCCCTGCTCTCTTAACTCTTCAATCATTACATCAAATTCCTCATTAAGCAGCTTAGCTGAATCATTTTCCATATAGGCATCATACAACTTGTCTAAGGCATCTTCATCATTGATGCCTTTTTCCATGCTTATTACGGCCTTAACAAAATCTTTGTGGTTATTGCTTACCATATCTTCAATTTTATCCCTAATTATTTCGTAATTCATATCCTATTTTTCCTTTCAAATTAAAGTTTCTGTTTTCCTTATTATCTTAACAAATCCAGCTCTTTCAAGTTCTGTATCTAAGTCTTGGTGCAAGTTCGCAAGCAGTGCCCTCGTACACACACGAGCGCATTTTTGCTTGTTGGGGAACATCCCCAATCCCCTTAAAATGACATCTAAGATGTCAAGCTACACCCTCACTTCGTGAGTGCTGAAAAATTTCTTACAGGCTGAAAATATAAAAGAAGAGGGCAGCCACCGGTTTCTATTCTGATGATTGCCCTGTCTGCTTATCTCTGTGTCTGCCTCTTTTTCTTTAGCTCTTCTTCATCCCTGAGATTCTTTTCATTTGCATAAAACATATCCACATTTTGTTTTGCTATCTGATAATCACGCATTTCTTTTTTCATTTTCTTGTATTCGCTATAGGCTTCTTTTTTCTCTAAAAGCAGCCTGTTAAATTCTTCATTAAGGTCTTTGACTTTTGGGATTTTGCCCTTAGGAAATTTTGAAAATGTTTCTTTGGCTGCCTTGTGGAGTGTAATCTCATCC
>NZ_JBQNBU010000014.1:0-45682 GCF_052169795.1 Catonella sp. | reverse complement strand
GCACCGGTATGAATGAAAAGACTCTGAAAAAAGAGGGAATTCCTTACGATTATGTTTATGTAATTCCACAGGATAAGGTAGGTATTATGCCAGAGTCCTATCCGCTTTTCTTAAAAGTTCTTTTCGATAAGACAAGTGGAAAGATTCTTGGAGCACAGTCTGTAGGCAGACATAATCCGGAAAGACGCATTAATATTATTGCGACAGCAATTGCTTTTGGTGGAAAAGTTCAGGATCTTGCAAACATTGAGTTCTGCTATGCACCTGTAATGGGAACTGCAAAGGATGCTGTAAATATGGCAGGTTTGGTAGGTAGCAACATTCTTAACGGAGTATTCAAACAGGTTCCTGTTACTAAGGTGCGTGAACTTGTGGAAACAAATGCGATGATTATCGATGTTCGTGAAGTGGGAGAATATGAAGCAAGTCATATTAAGACAGCGGTTAATATTCCACTTAGTGAAATTCGTGACAGACTTTCAGAGATTCCAAAGGATAGACCTGTATATCTTCACTGCCGTTCTTCTCAGAGAAGTTATAATGCAATCATGATGCTTCAGAATAACGGTTATGAAAATGTATATAACATCTCCGGTTCTTTCCTTGCATTATCCTACAATACTTACGGAGAAGTGACATTTGAAGGAAAAGAAAACATTCTTACAGGATATAACTTTAACTAAGTGAGAGGGAATGTAATTTGTGCTTTTCCTAAAAGCTTTAGATTAGAGGAATAAAATAAGTGAATTAGAGGAAGAGCCTTAGCTTTTTCTGTTGTGAGCATCAGTTCATAAAACGGAAAGCTAAGGCTTTTCTTTATGGTATTTGAGTAAGAAATACAGCAAGATAAGATATTAGAAATATTTTTATTGAAACTTTTATATATAATGCCCTTCAATTATATTGAAATAGAGACAAAAGGAAAGTATAATTATTATAAAATACTAGGGAGGTATGATGCGTATGAAAAAAGCTGGCAGATGGAAAGCAAATTTGGCGGCAGTTTTAGTATTATTTTCAATTATCATGGTTTTTGTCATAGCTAGACTTTCGGGAAGGGTAATTCCTAATACAGAAGGCGCGATAGGCAACACAGCCTGTAACCTTTATAACGGCGGTGTTTTTTGTGCAGATGGCGATAAAATATATTTCAGCAACCTAAAAGACAGAGGCTCACTTTACTCTATGTCTAAAGATTTAGATGATTTTGAATATATACAGGAAGATACGGCAGGGTATATCAACAATACTAATAATTATATTGTCTATTCAAGGCTTAATTATACAAGAGATGATACAGTTAAAAGAGTGCTTCAATTTTCTTATTCTGGCATATATAGAGTAGCTAAGAAAGGGAGCCACAGCATAGGAGGGATATATGCCTATAATGTAGGAGCAGTGAGCTTGATAGGCAATGACATATATTACCAAAGGCATGAAAAAGATGGAAATATGAACCTGTATAGGGCCAGCCTTGACGGAAAGACTGATGAACTCCTGCTTGAAGAGAACATCATGCCAGGCACTCTTACAGGAGGAAAAATGTATTATGCCGGCCTTGAAGATGACCATTATATCTATACGTTTAATCCCTCAACTAAGCAGAAGGTTGTAATATATAAAGGAAACTGCTATATGCCGGCTTTAATAGGAGGAAATATTTACTTTATTTCTCTTTCACAGAATTATAATATAGCTAAAGTGGATGAATATGGACAGAATCCAACTATTTTAGTAAAAGAAAAATGCTCCTTTTATAATGTTACTCCGGACGAACAGTATGTAGTATATCAGGTTGATGATGGTAAAAATAATAGGCTTGAAATGATGAACTTATCTACACTTGATAAAACTGTTATAAAAACAGGAGATTATAACAGCATTAATATCATAGGAGACAGGGTATTTTTTAGAGAGTTTGTAACGGATGAAGTGTATTATTTTTCGTTATCTTCACCAAGTCAGGTAGATACATTTAATCCTCCGGATCTTTCAAAGGATAGAAAATAAATCATAAGGGGCAGTTTGATGGATAATCTTAATGAAAAAGAGAAAGAAATAGAAATAAAAAAGCAGATAAAAAAACTTAGACAGATAGCCATTGCTATAGTTATTATCCCGATGATTATCTTTCTTATAATATTTGTATTTTTAATTAAATCTAAAGCGATGGCCTATGATTATGATGAACGATATGGTGTATTTATAGGCATAGGCAGGAAGGATATTGATAAGCTGAATGCTTATCAGACTGTGGTTATAGATGCAGAGCATTTTACAAAAGCTGATATTACGAAGCTTAAAAAGGCAGGAAAAACAGTATATACTTATTTAAGCGTAGGTTCTTTGGAAGATTTCAGAAGTTACTATAAAGCCTACAAGCATTTGGCAATTTCTAAATATGATGGCTGGGAAGGTGAAGAATGGGCAGATGTTTCAGCTAAGTCATGGCAGAAGCTTATGCTAAAGCGTGCGAAGGAGTTTAAGAAAAAAGGAGTAGACGGTTTCTTTATAGATAATGCAGATGTATATTATGAGTATAAAGAACCACGCATATATAAGGGGCTTGTGAAGATTTTAACAGATATTAGAAAGCTTAATGCCAAAGTAATTATAAATGGTGGGGATGTATTTGTAAGCAAGTATTTACAAGAAAATAAAACTCTTAAGAAGATAGCTGACGGAGTCAATCAGGAAGGAGTGTTTACTACACTTGTTGAAGATAAAAAGAAGGGTGAAGAAATAACCAAGTATTATCTGAACTACCTCACAAAACTTTCTAAAAAAGGAATCCATATTTATCTGACCGAATACATAGTTGAGGATAATAAGGATGATGGGTTAGAAGATAAGATAGCGGATTATTGCAAAGAGCGTGGCTGGGACTATTATATTTCGTATAATTATGAACTTGATTAGAAATCACATTTAGTTCAAAAGTACTTCACAAAGTCAACACAAATTAAATTTATCATAGTGGCATAACAAATGGAGCAAATGCTTTATAGGTTATGCCATTACTGATAATTGAAAATTCTATATTTTAAGGAGGCATATTATGGATAATTATAATGGATTTAATGAAAATGAAAACAATCAGGAAGCTAATAATGGATATTATGGGAATTATCCATTAAATGATGGGAATTTGAATAATAACCGTTCGGGTGAGAATATTCCTAAGAGAAAAAAGAACAAATCAAATTCACTTGCGTTTGTATTGGCAGCGGCACTTCTTATTGTAGGCTCGGCAGGAGGTGGTGTATATCTTGGAAACATGCTTTCAGTGAGGCAGGAAACCGGTAATCAGGTGTTAAATAAGACAGAAACAGTAGTTGAAAAAGAAACGAAAAATACAGTTACACTTGCAACTACAGCGGATGGCAAAGGGACTACAGCTACCGGGTCAGATGTATCCGGAGTTGTTGAAAATGTAATGCCATCTATAGTTTCCATCAATAATGTATATGATACTGTTACCACAGACATATTTGGCCAGTCTTATAAGAACCAAACCGGAGGAAGCGGTTCAGGCATTATTATCGGGCAGAATGACGAAGAGGTACTTATAGTAAGTAATAACCATGTGACTGCGGCAAACAGTAATGCAAAGAATCAGAAAATCACTGTTACCTTTAATGATGAAACTACAGCAGAGGCTGCTATTAAGGGAGCTGATTCAGGTGCAGACCTTTCAGTGCTCTCTGTAAAAATGTCTGATATAAAGAAGGATACACTCTCAAAGATAAAGGTTGCCACAGTTGGAGATTCATCCAAGATGAAGGTAGGACAGATGGTAATTGCCATTGGCAATGCATTAGGTTATGGTCAGTCAACTACAGTTGGTTATGTAAGTGCACTTAATAGGGAAATAGCGGACGAGGACTTTACTATGAAGCTTATCCAGACAGATGCAGCTATCAATCCGGGTAACTCAGGAGGAGCATTATTAAATGCGAAAGGTGAGGTAATAGGCATTAATTCAGTGAAGTATGCTGATGAAAAAGTAGAGGGAATGGGATTTTCGATTCCAATTTCTACAGCTCTTCCAATCATAAATGACCTTATGAACAGAGAAGAGATTGCTGAAAATGAGCAGTCATATCTTGGAATTATGGGCAGGGATGTAACTAAAAACTACAACCAGATTTATGGTATTCCAATTGGTGTATATATTACAGATACTACAAAGAACAGTCCGGCGGATAAGGCAGGACTTAAGATGGGCAATATAATTACAGGATTTAATGGAGTCACAGTAAAAACTATGGCTGAGCTTCAGGCGAAGCTTGCTACAGTCAAGGCGGGAACAGCAGTTAAGCTCACTATAATGCAGTATGATAACGGTCAGTATGTGGAAAAAGAAGTTCAGGTAGTTTTAGGTAATAGGTCTGAATTAAAAGACGGAAGTGATAATAATAAAAACAGTGATAATGAAGAGAACAATATTTCTGAAGGAGATAATAGGATACCTTTTGGAGGAAGAGAAGGAGGCTCAGAAGAAAATCCGTTTGGATTCTTCTTTAACAGGTAAGTTTTATAAAATGTATAAAATATTCAAATAATTTATATTATTTAGATAAATTGTCGAACTTATAAAAAATAGTAAAAAATAGCTTGACGAAAGTTATTTGGTGTGTTATACTCTTTCTTGCAAGTGAGACATACAAAATCACTTGCAGGAAAGAAGTTAGCGCGAGTGGCTCAGTTGGTGGAGCACAACCTTGCCAAGGTTGGGGTCGCGGGTTCGAGTCCCGTCTCGCGCTCTGTTGTGTTGTTGTGGTCGTATGACTCCTAAGAGGCTGCTTTTGCAGTCTCTTATTTTTTTGTTTAATAAGGAATTAGTGTGTGCAAGCGCACACTTTTTATTAAATGATTTTAGGAGATGGAAATGCTTAAGAAAAAATCGTTGAAACTTAGGATATTTGAAATTATTCAAATTGGCAGCAGAGAAGATTTATCCAGTAGGGCAGGAGATTTTATAATAGTCACCTCTATACTATTGAATATTTTAGTGCTGTTTTTAGGAACTTTTGAAGAATTAGCAGATTATAACAGGATTTTTAAGTTAATAGAAGTAGTGACTATTTTTATATTTTGCATAGAGTATGTACTTAGAATATGGACGGCAGAATATATTTATACAGGAATGGAAAAATGGAAGGCCAGATTGAAGTTTCTTATATCGGCTGAAGGTATAATAGATTTGCTAACTATACTTCCGTTTTTTTTCTTATATGGATTTGCGGCTTTTAGGATGCTTAGGGTGGTAAGAATATTTCATCTGTTCAGACTTAATACCACCTACGATTCCTTCAATGTAATAACCTCGGTATTACTTGAAAAGAAAAATCAGATACTGTCTTCAATATTTATTATAATAGTACTTATGTTAGCATCTTCCCTCTGCATATATGGTGCAGAGCATGAAGCACAGCCGGAAGCATTTAGAAATGCTTTTTCGGGCATATGGTGGACTATGTCTACAATATTTACTGTTGGCTATGGGGATATTTATCCGATAACTACTGTTGGAAAGCTAATGGGTGTGGTAATCACTTTTCTTGGGGTAGGAGCAGTGGCGATACCTACAGGTATTATCTCAGCAGGATTTGTAGAAAATTATACAGAGATGCAGAGAAACCGTTTGAATGATGCGAAAAATAAGGCTGCAAATAGTCTTACTGTAGAGAAAAAGAGTGAAGATATTGGTAAGTTTATTAATGAAATAGAGAAGAAATATGGGGTTGATATAGTTGTAGTGTTAAGGGATGGAGTAATGGTGCTTGCGGAAGATAATATAAGGGCTAAGGCCGGAGATATTTTGATCTATAGGGAGATTATTTAATAAATAATTTTATGATTGGAGAGCTAAATGAAAATATTAAGAACCCTCAGAGTGGCAAGAAAGCTTAAGAGAAACTTTTTGGTACTGATTTCTATTTGTGGAATTATTTTTGCAGGAAGTAAGACAGAGGATTTTAATCTATTAAAATATTTTGATGATGTAAAAAGCTATACCGAAACAGAGGGAGGCAACCGCATTGAGATAAATGCAATACCTCAGTATTCGGGAAAGCCCTTTGTAAAGATAAATAGCAATGTTCCGTCTTTTTCAGTTAAGGATGAAAAAAGAATAGAGGAATATAGTGAATTGGATAAATATGGAAGATGCGGACCGGCTATAGCTAAGGTGGGCAAAGAGCTTATGCCTGATAAAAAAAGGGAATCTATAGGGCAGGTAAGGCCAAGTGGATGGCATACTGTTAAATATGAGGGAATAATAAAGGACAGGTATCTTTATAATCGCTGTCATCTTATAGGTTATCAGCTTGCAGGGGAAAATGCAAATGAAAAAAATCTTATTACAGGAACAAGATATTTGAATGTAGACGGAATGCTTCCGTTTGAAAATGAGATAGCTGATTATGTAAAATCAACCGGTAATCATGTTTTATACAGGGTTACTCCTATATTTAAGGGGAAAGAGCTTGTAGCAAGAGGAGTACAGATGGAGGCAAAATCTCTGGAGGATGGAGGCAGAGGAGTCTCTTTTAATGTATATTGCTATAATGTTCAGCCGGGAATTATAATTGACTATAAGGATGGTAGCAGTTATGCGGATGCTAAAATTAAAAAAGGACCGCAAACGAAAAAGAGTTCAAAAAATAAAAGGAATAAGAAAAAATAAAGTGATTTAACTCAGTAAACATCGAATGAAAGTTTGAAAAATGATAAAATTAAATTATTATTGCTCTTGAATAAAATCTAAATATGATATAGAATATACAAGATATTGTATTTCTTTAACTGAAATAACAATATCTATTAAGAATTAAGGGGTTATCTATAATGAAGATTATCAAGAGAAGCGGACAAGAGAATACATTTGATGGCAATAAAATTACTATAGCAGTAAAGAAGGCTAATGATGAAGTCCTGGCTGATGATTTAAAGCTTTCTGTTGAAGAAGTACTTAGGGTTACTGAAAATGTAACTAAGGTGTGTCAAAGTATGAACAGAGCTTTAAGTGTTGAAGAAATTCAGGATCTTGTAGAAAATGAGCTTATGAAGACGGGCAAGACTCATGTTGCGAGAAAGTACATCACCTATAGATATAAAAGGGCTTTAGTCCGTCAGGCAAATACCACTGATGATCAGATATTAAGCCTTATTGAATGTGACAATGAGGAGGTTAAACAAGAGAATTCCAATAAAAATCCTACTGTAAACAGTGTGCAGAGAGACTATATGGCAGGTGAGGTAAGTAAGGATATTACCAGGAGATTTTTGCTTTCGGAGGATATAGTAAGGGCACATGAGGAGGGGCTGATACATTTTCATGACAGTGATTATTTTGCCCAGCATATGTACAACTGCTGCCTTGTGAATCTTGAAGATATGCTCCAAAATGGTACTGTTATTTCTGAAACTCTGATTGAACGCCCAAAGAGTTTTTCTACAGCCTGCAATATAGCGACTCAGGCAATAGCTCAGATAGCCAGTAACCAGTATGGCGGTCAGAGTATTACCCTGAGCCATCTTGTACCTTTTGTAGATGTGAGCAGACAGAAGTACCGTAAAGAGGTAGTGAAAGAATTTGAAGCTGCCGGAATAGAGATTGATACGGATAAAGTAAATAAGGTAGCAGAACTGAGGGTAAGGGAGGAAGTACGGAGAGGTGTACAGGTAATCCAGTATCAGGTAATCACCCTTATGACTACAAATGGGCAGGCACCGTTTATTACAGTATTTATGTATTTGAAAGAGGCTTTGGAAGGGCAGACAAGAGATGACCTTGCACTTGTTATAGAAGAAATGTTGAAACAGCGGATGCAGGGAGTTAAGAATGAAAAGGGAGTATGGATTACTCCTGCGTTTCCAAAATTAATTTATGTACTTGAAGACGATAATGTGAATAAAGACAGTAAGTATTATTATCTTACGGAACTTGCTGCAAGATGTACGGCAAAACGCCTTGTACCTGATTATATTTCTGAAAAGGTTATGCTTAGGGAAAAAGGCGATGTTTATCCTTGCATGGGATGCCGTTCTTTTCTTACACCTGACAGGTTTACAGATTTAGGAATAGGTAATATAGCTAATGCTAAGAACTTTGATGAAAATAAACACAAATACTATGGAAGATTTAATCAGGGAGTTGTTACAATCAACCTTGTGGATGTTGCCTGCTCTTCCAAGAAAGATGAGGAAGAATTTTGGAGAATCCTTGATGAAAGGCTGGAACTTTGTCATAAGGCATTAAGAGCCAGACATGACAGACTTCTTGGTACGCTCTCCGACTCAGCTCCAATCCTTTGGCAGAATGGAGCTATTGCCAGGCTCGCAAAAGGAGAGAAGGTGGATAGGCTGTTATATGATGGATATTCAACCATATCTTTAGGATATGCAGGAGTTTATGAAATGACTAAATACATGAAGGGGGTCAGCCATACAAATCCTTCAGGCAAAGAATTTGCGTTGAAGGTTATGGAGAAGTTAAACGAGGCTTGTAACAGATGGAAAAAGAAAGAAAACATCGATTATTCAGTGTATGGTACACCTTTAGAGTCAACTACTTATAAGTTCTCAAAATGTTTGCAGAAGCGTTTTGGTATAATAGAAGGAGTAACTGATAGAAATTATATAACTAACAGTTATCATGTTCATGTATCAGAAAAAATTGATGCATTTTCTAAATTGAAGTTTGAGTCGGATTTCCAAAAGCTCTCTCCGGGAGGAGCCATAAGCTATGTTGAAGTACCTAATATGAGCAATAATATAGAAGCAGTAGTTTCTATTATGCAGTATATTTATGATAATATTATGTATGCTGAGTTAAATACAAAGAGCGACTATTGCCAGTGTTGCGGTTTTGATGGAGAAATAAAGATAGTGACTGATGAAGATGGAAAACTTGTATGGGAGTGTCCAAACTGCGGCAATAGAAATCAGGATAAGATGAATGTTGCAAGGCGTACCTGCGGTTACATAGGTACTCAGTACTGGAATCAGGGACGCACTCAGGAAATAGCGGAGAGAGTTCTTCATTTATGATGAGATATTGTGAAATAAAATATTTTGATGTAGCAAACGGTCCGGGAATCAGAACCAGTCTTTTTGTAAGTGGATGTACGCATCACTGTAAAGGCTGTTTCAATGAAATGGCTCAGGACTTTAATGCAGGAAAAGAATATAATGAAGAGGTGGAGGGGGAGATAATATCTTCCCTTTCTCCTGATTATGTTGCAGGTCTTACCCTGCTTGGCGGAGAGCCTATGGAATTAGTAAATCAGGAAGGTATAGCAGGGCTTATTAGAAGGCTTAGACGGGAGATGCCGAAGAAAAATATTTGGGTATTTTCGGGTTATACATTTGAGGAACTGCTTGACAGTCAGAATGAACGCTGTCATGGGAAGTTTACTATGGAAATTTTAGAAAATATTGATGTACTTGTAGACGGAAGATTTATTTTAGAACTTAAAAATCTTAGTTTAAGGTTTAGGGGTAGCAGTAACCAGAGAATAATAGATGTAAAACAAAGTTTAGCTAATAACAGTATAGTTCTTACAAAATATATGGATTAAAAAGAACCGCTTGTAAATTACAGGCGGTTCAGTATTTTTATTGTAAATGGATTTATCAGGATACAAGGAATTTTAGGAAAGATTTAAATATGAGATTTAAATTTTCTTTTGAATCAAGCAGGCTATTGTCTAGTGGAGTATAAAAGGATTTGTCTGCATAATCTGTTTTAAACATAGGCAGTATTAACTGCTTTGGAACTTTGATAAAAGTAGCCTGATGTTTGGTATAGCAGTTTGAGGCAGTTGCTTTTTCTTTGTTTTCTTTATCTACAAATGCAGCGAGATTTTTATGTATGATTATGTCCTCTTTTGGAAGATAAAAGTAGTTTTTATAATCTTTATAAAATAATTTAAGTTCTGAATCAAAGGTTTTCAGTGATAGCATAATTTTAATCTGATTATCTATGGGCTTGATTTCGAGATTACAATCATCTTTATAAAGGTTGAAATTTTTAGCAAGCCTATGTTCTACAATAGTAGTAAAAAATATTTTATTTATACTTTTATCTGTTTCAAAGCTGATGTCAAGCATGCAATCGGAATTTATAAGCTGATTTATCTTTTGCAGGAAGTTATAGAGGCAAGTAAGTCTTGCCATGCCTATCAGGTCATCGCTGTTATGTAAAAGCAATGTATGATAAATCTCCTCTTTCTCAGCTGTTTCACCGTATCTAAGCCTTAGATACATTGCATACCATTTTATAAGTTCTCCTCCCGAATATTTATCATCTCTGGCTATACTTAGATAGTTTTCAATATCTTTTTGTTTAAATCTATTTATGCCAAGGAGATTTTTAAAGGAGGAAAAGACCCTGTACAAGTCTATAATTGTAAAATTATCGGTATCAAACCTAAGACCATGTTTTTCAAACTTTTTCTTGAGGTATGGCAAATCGAAGGTTATTCCGTTATAGCAGATTAGATATTTTTTATCTTTTAAGAAATTATTAAAAGTTATAATAGCTTCTTTTTCGGATTTATTGTCCTCAGCAAACCACTGTATGAGGCAGTATTTTCCATTTTCATAATATATGCATCCAATTAGGTAAAGGGCTGTCACATCAGCAGAAAAGCCGGTAGTTTCTATGTCAAAGTAGACGGTTTCTTCCGGTGAGAGGTCGAAAGGGGGTTCAAATATATCAGAACTTAGGACTTTCTTTTCTGTTATCATCTTGTTATATCTTCCTTTAAAATAGTTAGCTATAATTTGCCTATATTGAAAGTTTACTTTCATATAGGCAAATTCAGCAAACTATCAAAATAATTTTATAAATATTATAGCAGATATTTTGTTTAAATCGCAAATATTCAAAATTATTTTAAAAGAAAAATAATAAGAGCTATGATTGAGCCTGAGTAAACATTATTGGAAAAATTGTCTTTGGATGAATTGAAAAATAAGCAATCTTTTCCCCGGATGTTCTACTTGATATTTACAATAAAATGTTTTATTATGTCATCAAATTGTAAATATAACAACAGAAACGGAGAATATATGATTAGGTTATCAGAAAATGGTGTATATATAGTAAACGGTAAAGTGTTTGAAGATGGTGAGGACATAGAGAAAATACTTGAAAATGAGGGTGTGAGCCTTACAAAGGAAGAAGCAAAGAAGAATACATTATCTTATGGTATACTTGAAGCTCATAATAAATCAGAAGATATGAAGAGTCTTAAGCTTAAATTTGACTGCCTTGCTTCTCATGATATTACCTTTGTAGGTATAGTGCAGACAGCGGTTGCATCAGGTATAAAGCAGTTCCCTGTGCCTTATGCACTTACCAACTGTCATAATTCACTTTGTGCTGTAGGTGGGACTATAAATGAAGATGACCATATGTTTGGACTTTCCAGTGCCAAGAAGTTCGGCGGAATGTATGTACCACCTAATCTTGCGGTTATTCATCAGTTTGCAAGAGAAGTGCTTGCAGGTGGTGGCAGGATGATACTTGGTTCGGACAGCCACACCAGATATGGTGCACTTGGTACTATGGCTATAGGAGAGGGTGGCCCTGAGCTTGTTAAGCAGCTGCTTGGTCAGACCTATGATGTTGCCTGTCCTGATGTAGTAGCTGTAAGACTTACAGGAGAGCCTGTGAAAGGTGTAGGCCCTCAGGATATAGCCCTTGCAATTATAGGAGAGGTCTTTGAAAAGGGCTATGTAAACAATAAGATAATGGAATTTATCGGAGATGGAATTAAACATCTGAGTGTTGACTTCAGAATAGGCATAGATGTTATGACTACCGAAACCACCTGTCTTTCTTCGATTTGGGAAACTGATGAGAAGGTTAAGGAGTTTTATGAGATACATAAAAGACCGCAAGATTATAAGGAACTTAAGCTTACATCTCCTGCTTATTATGCCGGGCTTATCGAGGTTGACTTGTGTAAAATAAGACCTATGATAGCCATGCCTTTCCACCCAAGCAATACTTATCTGATAGATGAGGTAAATAAAAATCCTAAGGATATTTTACACGAGGTGGAAGAAAAGGCTAAGATAAGCTTTGGTAAAGATATTAATTTCAACCTTACAAATAAGATTAAAAACGGCAGAATTCAGGTAGACCAGGGAATAATAGCAGGCTGTGCGGGAGGCGGTTTTGAGAACCTTTGTGCGGCAGCAGATATACTTAAAGGTAAATATATAGGAAATGATGAGTTCTCTATGAGCCTTTACCCGGCAAGCCAGCCTATTTACATAGAACTTGTAAGGAACGGTACGGTTGCAACCCTTATGGAAACAGGTGCAGTGGTAAAATCAGCCTTTTGCGGACCTTGCTTTGGTGCAGGGGATGTACCTGCAAACGGGGCATTTTCAATTAGACACTCTACAAGGAATTTCCCAAGTAGGGAGGGAAGTAAGCCCGGTAGTGGTCAGATGGCATCGGTTGCTCTTATGGATGCACGAAGTATAGCTGCAACTGCAGCAAATAAGGGAAGACTTACCTCAGCCTGTGAAATAGATGTGGAATATAGCAATCCTAAGTATTTCTATGATGGGAAAATATATGACAACAGAGTATTTAACGGTGTTGGTAAACCTGATTTTTCAGCTGAACTTAAATATGGACCTAATATAGTACCATGGCCGAAGTTAGAAAAACTTGCAGATGATATTTTAATTAAAATAGTTTCAGAAATACATGATCCTGTTACTACAACTGATGAACTTATCCCTTCGGGTGAAACCAGTTCTTACCGATCCAATCCTCTTGGACTTGCAGAGTTCACTCTTTCAAGGAAGGATCCTGATTATGTGGGTGAGGCAAAGAAGGTTAGAAGTATGGAAGAGGAGAGACTTAACGGTAAAGCTTTTACTGATGACGGACTAAAAGAGGTTATAGCCATATTACAGGCCTATGATGATGATTTTAAGCCTGAACTTACGGAGATAGGAAGTGCCATCTATGCGGTTAAACCGGGTGACGGCTCAGCCAGAGAGCAGGCGGCAAGCTGTCAGCGTGTACTTGGAGGACTTGCTAATATTGCAAAGAGTTATGCAACCAAGCGTTACCGCTCAAATGTAATGAACTGGGGTATGATACCGTTTATTTATGAAGATGAAAATATTCCTTTCCATAAAGGTGATTTCATTTATATAAAGGGAATTAAGTCTGTTATAGAAAAGGGAGAGAGCAGTGTGAAGGCTGTAATTGTAAATGAAAACGGAACTAAGGAGATAGAGTTGTCTCTCGGTGCCATGACAGATGAGGAAAAAGATATAATAGTAAGTGGCTGCCTGATTAATTATAATAATAGGGGATAAGATAAATTTTCTACAATAATTATAAAAATAAATGATAAAAAAGTACAAAAATAGGGAAATGGTGAATTGCAAAAGTAACTTCCACACCTAAGTTTAATTTTTTTATTTTAGATACGGTATAGAAGTTACTTTTTACAAATTTTGTCTTTTCTTTCACTTAAGTCAGAGTTCTTAAATAGGACTGTCCCACGATTTATTTCTCTGTTAAATGTAATTGCCCAAAAGCCTATGTCTACAGGAAGTGGTATTTATCTTACTGAGTTGGTAAGAGTTATAGCTGAACAAGGACATACCCAGGGAGTGGTGGCAGGAGTGTGTGAGGAGGACAGTATAGATTTGCCTAAAGAGGCTAAATTTTATCCTGTATATTTTAAATCAGAGGAATTGCCGTTTAATATATTCGGAATGTCTGACGAAATGCCTTATGAAAGTACCCGTTACTGTGATATGACAGATGAAATGGAAGAAAAATATAAAAAGGCATTTTTAAAAGTCATTGATAAAGCTGTAGCTGAGATAAAGCCGGATATTATTCTGTGCCATCATTTATATTTGCTTACAAGCCTTGTTAGGAATAGATTTTCTAAAATAAAAGTCTATGGTTTTTGTCATAACACCGATATCAGGCAGATGGGTAAACATAGTCTTGAGAGAGAGTTTATTATAGATAATGTAAGAAAGCTTGACAAAATATTTGCACCACAGAAGGCTCAGGCAGATGAAGTAGTTAAGACTTATGGTGTAACTGATGACAAGATAACTCTTGTAGGAATAGGATATAATCAGAATATTTTTAATGCAGAAGGAAGAAAAGAAAATAATACCATAAAACGTCTGCTTTTTACAGGGAAGCTCTCGGAGAAAAAGGGAGTAATGAGCTTGCTTAAAAGCTTAAATAGACTTGACTATTCTGAAAATGAGCTGGAGCTTACTTTGGTAGGTGGGGCAGGTAATGAAACAGAATTTAAGCTAATAAAAGAATTGGCAAGAAAAATGTAAATATAAGGTAAACTTTACAGGAAGACTTACTCCTGATGAAGTTGCAGTCAGGTATAAGAATAGTGATGTATTTATCCTGCCATCATTTTTTGATGCGATTCCTTTAGTGGTAATAGAGGCTCTTGCCTGTGGTATGAAGGTTGTGGTAACAAACCTTTCAGGTGTACCTGAATTCTTTGAAAATAACGCACCGAGAGCTAATATAAGGTATGTGAAATTACCTTCTTTAATAAATCTTGATGAGCCTTTGGAAGAAGAACTGCCGAGGTTTGAAACGGAGTTGGCTGAAAAGATAAGAGAGAGTATAGAAGATAATTCAGAAACTGATGCAGATTGTGTAAAAAGTCTTTCTTGGGAGAATATTTTGAAAAAAGTATTAGATTAGTTTAAGACAAATTATTCATAAGATTTTTCAAGAATAATTGGGGTTTAAATAAAAGAAAAGCAGGTTCCCAAATGCCTGCTTTCTTTTTATTCACATATGATGGTATTGTGTGAACCAGAGATGATATTATAATACATTAAATATCAGTATCTGTAAAATTGTTTAATTTTATATAAATGAATATTTATAGGGAAAATGCTATAAATAATTTTATTTTTCAATTACGAAGCATAAGGTAGCCATAAACCTGCTGGTAAGCTCATTTACCTTCTCTATGGTATTTGATGACTTAAAAGTTAAAGCTTCTTCTAAAAGACTTTTGAAGGAAGCAATGATAAGATTATTTGCCAATGTCAGATTATCTTTGTTTAATCTTATATTAGGAAGACCTACTAATGGCTCTAAGATATCATAACACCTTAAATTTAAGTTTTTGCCGACATACATTTTGTGTATGCTGGCGGAATGCTTCTGTTCTTCGTCAGGGAAGATACTATAGTACTCCTCAAATATTGAGGTTAAATCATCGCTATGTTTTCCAAAGAAAAAGTTGTTGTAAATTTTCGGAAATTTAAAAGCATTTAGGCAGAAAAATTTCCATATTTCCATAAAGTTTTCATACTCTGATAAATTCCTTTTACTTAATTCAGCAAGGGAATGGCTATACTCTTCAAAAACTTTAACAGAAGCAAGAGATATTAAATACTCCGAATCTTTAAAATATGAATATAAGGTCGAATTATGAAAACCGGCTTTATCAGCAATCCTTCTAATATGAATATTATCAAAATCCTCATTTTCAATCATTTCCCTGGTTGCGAGAACAAAGGAACGAAGCCTTTCATTTCTTTGTTCAGGTGTAGCTTTATGTGCCATATTGTATATCCTCTTTCATCTATGATATGATAATTAATGGTGCTATAAAGATTTGCAAAAATAACCCCCCAATTTGGGATAAATACACCGATTCATGTATAACGTTTCTTAACAAAACTATATTATACTAAAATAGCACAAATTTCAAATGAAATTAGATAAAATACCATCTTTTAAAGAGGTACAAAAAGCAAGGAGGAACAGTATGAACGCAATGCAGATTATGGAAGGTGAATATATAATTTTATGGACAAGGCAGGTTAAGGTCAAAAAAGAATTGATGGATAGCTGGAAACAATTCTTTGATAAGGCGGATTTGTGCAAAAAGTATACTGAAGGGGCAATATGACAGCTAAAAAAGAGTGGATAATTGAAAAATATATACTATAGATATAAAAAGACTAGCTTTAGCTTTTATTTATTTATTTATATTTTACAATAAATATGAATTCTATATTGACAAAATAGTATAAAGATAGTATATTAAGGTTAGTTGATAAGCGCGCTTAATAAAGTAATTTTTTGTAAAAAATTGCAAAACACAATCACTATGAAAGGAGGATGTAATTCGTGAAACTAGAGATTGGAAATTTTCAGGTAAAAGATATTCAGTTTGGTAGCGAATTATCCTACAAAGATGGAATACTTACCATCAACAAAGAAGAGGCACTTAAAATGGTTCGTGAAGACGAAAGAATTACGGAGGCAGAGCTTTATATAGCAAAGCCAGGTGATAAGATTCGTCTTTGCCCTGTAAAAGAGGCTATTGAACCTCGTGTACGTCTTGACGGCAAAGGACTTTTCCCAGGATACACAAGTCCTTTAAGACAGTCAGGAGAAGGTGTTCTTCATGCACTTAAGAATTGTAGTGTACTTGTAGTTGGAAGACATTGGGGCGGTTTCCAGGACGGACTTATTGATATGAGCGGTCCGGGACAGAAACTCACATATTTTGGTGGACTTAACAATATCGTGCTCGTTGCTGATACAAATGAAGAATTTGAAAAACGTGAGCAGCAGAAGAAAAATGATGCATTAAGGCGTGCAGGTCATAAGCTTGCGGAATTTATCGGTCAGTGCGTAAAGGACTTAACTCCTGAAAGCAAAGATGTATATGAGACAACTCCTATTACAAAGCGTAGTATAGAGATAAATAAGCTTCCTTCCGTTGTAGCTGTACTTCAGCCACAGTCACAGATGGAGGCGCTTGGATACAATGACCTCATTTATGGATGGGACATGAATAAATATCTTCCTACTCTTATGAGTCCTCAGGAAGTGCTTGATGGAGCTTTAATTTCCGGTTCATTCATGCCTTGCTCCTCAAAGTGGTCAACCTATGATTTCCAGAACTTCCCTATTCTTAGAAGACTTATGGAAGAGGATGGAAAGGATTATAATTTCTTAGGTGTAATCATGTCTAACCTTAATGTAGCAATGGAACAGAAAGAAAGAGTTATTCAAATGCTTGTGCAGCAGGCTACTGAACTGGGTGCTGATTTTGCACTTGTTACAGAGGAAGGATATGGTAATCCGGATGCAGACTATGTAGGTGCTATTGCTGCTCTTGAAACTGCAGGTATCAAGGTAGTTGGTGTTGCTAATGAGTGTACAGGTCGTGATGGTGCTTCACAGCCGCTTGTTACACTTGATGAGAAGATTGTGGCTATGGTTTCCACAGGAAATGTATCGGAGCTTATTGAACTTCCTCCAATGGAAACGGTACTTGGAGAGCTTGAAGCACTTGGAAGAGATGGTAACTCAGGTGGTTGGGAAGGTGATGAGGTACTAGGACCTTCTGTAAGACCTGATGGTTCAATCATTATGGAAGACAATGGTCTTTTCTGTGGTGATATGACGGTAGGTTGGTCAACCAAGACTATGAAAGATTTTTAAGGAGGAAACTTAAATGAAAAAGGCGATTGTATATATCAATCAGTTCTTCGGTCAGTTAGGTGGAGAGGATACCGCGGATGTGGCTCCTGAGCTTCGAGAAGGACAGGTTGGTCCTGCAATGGAATTTAATAAAGAATTAGAAGATTGTGAGGTAACACACACGATTATCTGTGGTGATAACTTTATGGGTTCTAATACAGAAGAAGCTGTAAATAAAATATTAGATATGTTAAAGAATCTTCAGTTTGATATATTTATAGCTGGTCCTGCGTTCCAAGCCGGTCGTTATGGTGTGGCTTGCGGAACTATCTGTAAAGCAGTTAAGGAAAAATTTAACATACCTGTCATTACTTCTATGAACGTTGAAAATCCAGGTGTAGAAATGTTCAAAAAAGAAATGATAGTTATGAAGGGTGGAAACATTGCTTCTAAGATGAGACAGGATATAAAGGCTTTACTGGTTGTTGCCAATAAGATGCTTAAGGGTGAGAAGGTTGGCCCTGCGGATGATGAGGGATATTTCCCAACAGGACATCGTCATCAGGTATTCCTTGAGAGTGGAGAGACAGCGGCAGACAGATTTATGAAGATGCTTCGTGCAAGAATTCATAATGAACCTTATGTATCAGAGCTTATTATTCCTAAGCTTGACAGAGTTCCCGTAGCAGCTCCTGTTAAAGACCTTAAGACAATTAAGATTGCTCTTCTTAATACCGGTGGTATTGTTCCTGTAGATAACCCTGACCGTATACAGTCAGCTTCTGCAACCAGATGGGGAAAGTATGATATCTCAAATATGGATAGACTTGAAGGTGGTGTATTTAAGACAGTACACGCAGGATTTGATCCGGCAGCAGCTGATGCTGATCCTAATGTAATTATGCCGGTAGATGCTATGAAGGTTTTACTTAAGGAAGGTTTATATGGAAGCCTTCACAATTATTTCTATACTACAGTAGGTACAGGAACAACTGAAAAAGAAGCTTCAAGAATGGCGAAGGAGATAATACCATTATTACAGGAGGATCATGTTGATGCCTGCATAATGGTCAGCACGTGAGGCACCTGTACACGTTGCGCTGCAACGATGGTTAAGGAAATTGAACGTACAGGTATGCCAATAGTGCATATGTGTAACTTGATTCCGGTATCAAAGACGGTTGGAGCAAATAGAATTGTTCCTACAATTTCGATACCTTATCCACTTGGAGATCCTGCTACATCTAAAGAAGAACAGTGGAAGCTTCGTTATCACAGGGTAA
The DNA here is from genome assembly GCF_052169795.1 of Catonella sp. Classification (GTDB taxonomy): domain Bacteria; phylum Bacillota; class Clostridia; order Lachnospirales; family Lachnospiraceae; genus Catonella. The sequence goes on along the minus strand of NZ_JBQNBU010000014.1, from coordinate 26,902 downwards.
AAGTAGCTGTAGAAGCTCTTGCCAAGGCTATAGACGAGCAGACAGTTTTTGATGTATAAAATAGTATAATGCTATTATTTGACCACCCCTTACCCCTATGGGACAATCGGGGGTGGTTTTTCATTTATAAAGTATAGTTGATATTTCAATGGAGGGAGACCTATGATGACGAATAAAAAAGATAATAGGGTGTTTGTGTTTTCCATTGTTCTTGCGGTTATAGTTGCGGGATGGGCAGTTATATTTAGTGATAACTTTGCTGCAGTTTCGGGAGCAGCTTTTACGTTTTTAACCAATGATTTTGCATGGCTTTATCTATTTGTGGTTTTAGCCTTTGTGGTTTTCTTGCTTTTTATAGCATTCAGTAAATACGGAAATATTAAATTGGGTGCCAATGATTCGGTACCTGAATATTCTACGATTTCATGGTTTGCCATGCTTTTTGGCTGTGGTATGGGTGTCGGTCTTGTATTCTATGGAGTGGCAGAGCCTGTATCTCACTTTGTAAGCCCACCTGTAGGTATGGGAATAGAAGCAGGTACACAGGAAGCAGCAGAATTTGCAATGCGCTCATCATTTATGCACTGGGGATTTGAGCCTTGGGCTTGTTATGCGATAGTTGGTCTTGCGCTAGCTTATTTTATGTTTAGAAGAAATAAAGAAGGTCTGTTAAGTACAGTTTTAGAGCCGCTTATTGGTGAAAAACATGTAAATGGTACAGCAGGAAAGGTAGTTGATATACTTGCTACATTTGCTACACTTGCCGGTGTTGTTACCTCTCTTGGACTTGGAACTATGCAGATAAGCAGTGGTCTGAATTATTTGTTTGGTATTCCTGCCAATATGATGGTGTACATAATAATTATTGTTGCCATTACAATGGTGGTTGTCTGGTCAGCTATGTCGGGTATTGGAAAGGGAATTAAGTTAATATCAGATGCTAACCTTTACATAGCTTTAGGATTTATGCTTCTGGCGTTTATAGTTGGGCCTAAAGTTCCTATCTTAAATGATTTGGTAAATTCACTTGGGCAGTACTTACAGAATTTCGTTCAAGATAGTCTTACTGTTCATCCTTTTGGAGATAATAGTTGGGTTGCAGGCTGGAGAGTGTATTATTGGGCTTGGTTTATAGCCTGGGGACCATTTGTAGGTGTATTTATAGCGCGTATTTCAAAGGGAAGGACTATAAGAGAGTTTATAATGGGTGTTATGCTGGCTCCTGCCCTTGCATCATTTGTATGGTTTTCCATTTTTGGAACACTTGGACTTGATCTTGGAATTAATGGAACGCTTTCAATGGAAGAAATGGGGGAAATAGCTGCAAATCCATCGGTAGGACTTTTTGTGGTATTTAGTAAATATCCAATTGGGTTTGTGCTTTCCATAATTGCGATTGTATTACTGTGTACCTTTTTTATTACTTCTGCAAACTCAGGTACTTTTGTATTATCAATGCTTACATCTAATGGTAACTTGAATCCTCCGCAAGGCAACAAGATGATATGGGGTGTGCTTCAGGCGGCTACAGCTATAGGACTTCTTATGGCAGGGGGACTCAAACCATTACAGACAATATCTATCGTTGCAGCGTTTCCATTTATATTCATAATGGTAATGACAGCAATTTCTACAATAAAAGCACTAAAAGATGATGAAAAACTGAAAAAATAGATATAGTATATAAAAAGTGTTTTACAAATATGGTGGATATGTTGTATAATAATCTGCGTATGATATTGTAAATTCAATCAATAACTAAAATTTGCAAAATATTGCAGTAAAATGCAAGATTTTGCAAATTTTTGCAGAAAACTAATTTAATTCATAAATTTTGGATTAAATTAAGAAAAAAAGGAGCGTGAACTATGAGTAAGCTGTATGATGTAATTATTCTTGGGGCAGGACCTGGTGGGCTTGCGGCCGGACTTTACAGTGGTAGAGCAAGGCTTTCTACTCTGATTATTGAAAAGGGCAGTGATGGTGGTCAGATAGCAATCACAGATGAGATTGAAAACTACCCCGGACAGGTGCTTGAAGATGAGAGTGGACCGTCACTTATTGCCAGAATGACCAAACAGTGTGAACATTTTGGTTGTGAGCGTGTAAGTGACACAGTAGTTTCTGTTGAGCTTAAGGGAGATGTTAAGAAAGTTACTTGTAATAACGGTACTTACGAAGGAAAAACAGTAATTATAGCAACAGGTGCTTATCCAAGACCGATTGGCTGTGAAGGAGAGAAAGAGTTTGCAAGTAAGGGTGTATCTTACTGTGCTACCTGTGATGCTAACTTCTTCGAAGGATTTGATGTATATGTAGTCGGCGGTGGAGATTCTGCTGTTGAGGAAGCTATGTATCTTACAAAGTTCGCAAGAAATGTTACCATCATTCATAGAAGAGATGAGCTTAGAGCGGCTAAGTCAATTCAGGAGAAGGCATTTAAGATTGAGAATCTTCACTTTATGTGGGATAGTGCTGTTACAAAGCTTTATGGCGACGGTATACTTTCAGAGATGGATGTTAAGAATGTAAAGACAGGTGAGATTACTCATATTGTAGCGGATGAGGAAGACGGTATGTTCGGTCTTTTCGGCTTCATAGGAAGAATTCCTAACTCTGACCTCTTCAAAGATACGGGGCTTGAACTTGATGAGAGAGGATATTTTATTACTGATGACAATATGTGCACCAATATTCCGGGTGTATATGTAGTTGGTGATGTAAGAGTAAAAGAACTTCGTCAGGTAGTTACGGCAGCAGCAGATGGAGCTATTGCCGCAACTATGGCAGATAAATATGTAAATGGGCTTATCTAATGATACAAGTGTCAAAAGTAAAATTCGATTGAGGCTTACTTGCAAGAGAATTTATTATCTTTTGAGACCCACATCATATTATGTAAATCATTTTATAAAATATATTTTTAGGAGGAAATAGATATGTTAGAAGTAAATAAGGAAACATTTGGACCGGAGGTACTTGAGGCTGAAGGATATGTGTTTGTAGATTTCTATGGTGATGGCTGTGTACCTTGTCAGGCACTTATGCCTTTTGTACATGGTCTTGCTGATGAGTTTGAAGGAAAGCTTAAATTCTGTGCACTCAATACTACACAGGCTCGCCGCCTTGCTATCGGACAGAAAGTTTTAGGACTTCCTGTTATGGGTATTTATAAAGATGGAGCAAGGATTGAAGAGCTTGCTAAAGAAGATTGTACAGAGCCTGCTATAAGAGCTATGGTTGAAAAGTACGCAGCAATGTAGTGAAAAATTATTCGCAATATTTTTGCAAAAAAATCTAAAAAATAAGATAATTTGTAAGAAAATTATCAATAATTTAGGTGGTTTTACATAGTATTGCAATATTATTGTAACTGTGATAAAATTTTTATGTACACGAGATTGCGTTTAGAGCATAAGCTTTAACGATATATTCAAACACTTTGAAAGGAGAATATGATGGCTATCTTAAAAGACAAAAAGGTAGTAATCATCGGTGATCGTGACGGTGTACCGGGTCCAGCTATCAGTGCCTGTGTAGAGTCAGCCGGTGGTGAAGTAATTTTTGCATCTACTGAGTGCTTCGTTTGAACGAGCGCAGGTGCAATGGATCTTGAAAACCAGAAAAGAGTTAAGGAATTCTCAGAGAAGTACGGTCCGGAGAATGTAGTTGTAGTTCTCGGTGCTTCAGAAGGTGAGGCTTCAGGTCTTGCTGCTGAAACAGTTACTGCCGGAGATCCTACTTTTGCAGGTCCATTGACAGGAGTTCAGCTTGGACTCACAGTATACCATATTTGCGAACCGGAGATTAAAGCAGAAGTTGATGAAAGCGTTTATGATGACCAGGTTAGTATGATGGAGATGGTTCTTGATGTTGACGGAATCATTGAAGAGATGACTAATATCAGAAACGAGTATTGCAAATATTTATAATAAGACTTTGCAATTTTAAGAGGTGGCGATGGGGGTTAACTGCCTCATCGCCTTTCCTTTTGTGTTGTTAAATTGCTTCACAGAATATTCTACAAAGTAACAAAGAAAATAACATTTGGGGGATATTGATAGATTCATTATAACCAAGTGCTTAGAAGGTAAAATACTAATAAAACGAGGTGGAAAGTATGAACAGTATTATTAAAGGAACCGGTTATGCTCTTGCACATACACCAAGCATGATAATTCACAATGGTTCTACAGCTGTAACTGAGAAGATTGTTAACCCTGATTCAGAATTCTTAAAGGGTATTCCAAGTCATCTCAGAAGCTATCAGGATGTTGTTGATTATTGGCCAAATCAGGTTTACATAGGTAATGCTACTCCTGCACAGTTTAAAGAAGTTGAATTTCCATATTTTGATAAGCATATGGAAGGTGCAAACAGATATGGTAAGTTTGGTGAGATTATGCCGGAGGCAGAGTTCCTTCTTTTAGTTCAGGCAAGTGATGTATTTGAAGTAGTTATGCTTGAGAAGGGTTTTGTAGCAGCTCATAAGGAGGAGCTTGCCGCAGACCCTGTTATTACGGAAGATATAATGGCAAGAGTACATGAAGGTTTTGAACTTTCTGAAATCGAACAGTTTGTTAATAATGATGGTGCTGAAGGACTTTATTATGGAGAAACCCTTGTAGGATGTGTAAAGAGAGCACATGACATTGATGTGAACCTTTCGGCGGAAGTTATGCATGAAAACCTTGTAAATAAGGCTTCTAGTGTACTTGCTGTACTTCACTCACTTAAGAGTACGGGATTAAGCAAGGAAGAAGTTGAATATGTTGTTGACTGTTCAGAAGAGGCTTGTGGTGATGTGAACCAGCGTGGTGGCGGTAACTTTGCTAAGGCTGTTGCTGAGATAGCAGGTCTTGTAAATGCTACCGGTTCTGATGCAAGAGGTTTCTGTGCAGGACCTGCACATGCTCTTATTGAGGCTGCTGCCCTCGTTAAGGCAGGAGCATATAAGACAGTGGCTGTTATCGGTGGTGGCTGCGTACCTAAGCTCGGTATGAATGGTAAGGATCATGTAAAGAAGGATGTGCCTCTTCTTGAGGATTGTATAGCTTCTTTCAGTATTATAATTTCTGAGAATGATGGAGTAAGCCCTGAGATAAATCTGGATATAATCGGTCGTCATACAGTTGGTACAGGTTCAGCTCCTCAGAATGTAATAGGAAGTCTTGTGGCTGATCCTCTTGAGAGAGTAGGACTTAAGATTACTGATATAGATAAGTATTCAACAGAGATGCAGAATCCTGATATTACAAAGCCTGCCGGAGCCGGTGATGTTCCTGAGGCTAACTATAAGATGATAGCTGCACTTGCAGTTAAGAAGGGGCAGCTCGATAGAAAAGAAATTCCTGATTTTATTACAAAGCATGGTCTTGTAGGTTTTGCCCCAACACAGGGACATATTCCATCAGGTGCACCATATATAGGTTTTGCAAGAGAAGATATTTTAGCAGGAAATATCAAGAGAGCGATGATAGTTGGTAAGGGCTCACTCTTCCTTGGAAGAATGACTAACCTTTTTGACGGTGTTTCATTTGTAATTCAGGCTAATACTTCTGCTGAAAATAAGGATAGCGGAGTATCTGAGGAAGAAGTAAAGGGTCTTATTGCAAAGGCTATGAAAGAGTTTGCAGCATCTTTAATAACAGAATAATCTGAGGAAGGTGGAATTGTAATGGGAAAAGGAATTGAAAAGATAATTGCTGATACCTTCCTTGAAATGGCTGAAGGCCTTGAAACAGGAAGTTTCGGTAAAAGACCTAAGATTGCACTTACCGGTATGGGTTCTGAGCATGGTGAAGAAACTACTATGAAGGCGGCAATTGAAGCTGCAAGAGATGGAATAGATGTTTATTACATCGGTACTCTTGAGGCTGAGGGTGTTACTACTATTAAGGTAAGTAACGATGAAGAAGGTCATAAAAGAATGGATGAAATGCTTGCATCAGGAGAAATAGATGGTGCAGTTACCATGCATTATCCATTCCCAATCGGTGTATCTACTGTAGGTCGTGCAGTTACTCCGGGTGTAGGTAAGGAATTATTCATTGCTAATACTGCCGGTACTTCAAGCACAGATCGTATTGAAGGTATGATAAAGAATGCTATTTACGGTATAATTACAGCTAAGGCTTGCGGAGTTAAAGAGCCTACAGTCGGTATCCTCAATGTGGATGGTGCAAGACAGACTGAAAAAGAGCTTAAAAAACTTCAGGAAGGTGGCTATAATATACATTTTACAGAGTCAAGCAGATCTGACGGCGGCTGCGTAATGAGAGGTAACGATGTACTTAGAGCTACTCCTGACATTATGGTTATGGACTCGCTTACAGGAAATGTAATGAGTAAGATGCTTTCTTCTTTCACAACAGGTGGAAGTTATGAGGCAACAGGCTTTGGTTATGGTCCCGGTATAGGTGAAGGCTATAAGAATCTCGTCATGATTATTTCCCGTGCTTCAGGTACTCCTGTTATAGCGAATGCTATCCGTTATGCTGCTGAACTTGTAAGAGGAAAGGTATTTGATGTAGCTGATGCTGAGTTTGCAGCTGCTAAGAAGGCAGGGCTTGATAAGATTTTGGCTGAGCTTAAGGCTGCTCGTGAGAAGAGTGCTGCACCTAGTGAGGATGTTAAAGAGCCTGCTAAAGAGATAGTAACTGCTCAGATTCCGGGCATAGAAGTTATGGATTTGGAGGATGCTGTTAAGGCACTTTGGAAAGAAAATATCTATGCTGAGAGTGGTATGGGTTGTACAGGGCCTATCATCAGAGTTTCTGATGCAAATAAGGATAAATCATTTGATATTCTTAAGAAGGCAGGATATGTAAGCTGAAATATGGCATTCTGAGAATGTAATTAAATTTGCATAAATTATAGTAAAGTGGCTGCAGTATCTTTACCTGTAAGATAAAGATAGCTGCAGCTAATATTTTGTATATATAAAATGGAGATTATAAATGAAAAAACAGGAAGTTTTGATTGTGACTAATAATCCTTTGGTTAAAGAAAAAATTGAGGGAAATTATAACATTGATTTTGTGGATGGCGGTATCCTTGCAGTAATGGAAAAACTCAGAGATATGATACACACAGGTTCAGTTCTTCTTACGCACCCGTTATCAGGTAGTGTAAAGCCGGGACAGACACCTTACAAATCCGTTATGATTCATATAGTTGAAGGAAATGTAGATACAGATTCACTGCTTATGATTGAAGATGCAATTGATAACTGTAAAAAATTCGTAAAAAGGGCAGATGAATTTAGAGAAGGCACAGATGAAGATAAGAGATTTATAGATTATACCCTTATATTGAGTGGAATAGAGTCGTTTGAAACTTTGAAATAGGTATGTAAAAAGAATCTGCTTTCATATTGTAAAAGTGAAAGCTAAGGTTCTTTTTTTTTATAAAAATTTCCTCCGTAAAGGTGATTTGATAAAAAATAAAAATTCTGACAATTTAGTTGGAGAGGTTTATTTACAGCATATTTTTATGGTAAAACGATTAAAAAAGATTGCACGTAATTTAATTGTCTGTAAATTCAAAAAAGTTACAAAAGACGTGCCAGATAAATAGAAAAAAGTACAATTATCAGAAAATCATTATAGTTATGACTAAAATCATATAAAAAGACTATATTAAAAAAAATTGTGCATAATTTTAAATAAGCGCGCTTATTATAATTGTAATGATTTAAAATATATCAAATATGTAGAAAATATAAATTTTTAATAAATATTTGATTACAATTTTAGTGTAACATGATATAATAGAAAAGGTTTGAAATAGGGAATAATTATTTATTTTTCCTATAAATAATTTGGGCATCATAATTGTTTTTTGAACTGTAAAATCACAATAAATCTTTACAGGGATAATCTGAAATGCAAAATAAGATTACTACATATTCTTAAAATAGTTAAAATGCTTAAATTGTTTGAAAATAATACACAGTATAATTAGGAGGTATGAGTTGTGAAACTGGAACTTGGAAAGATTTTCATCAAAGACATCCAATTTGCAACAACGTCAAAGATTGAAGGCGGAGTTCTCTATGTGAACAAAGAAGAACTTATTAAGATAGTTCTTGAGCAGGAGAAACTTAAATGTGCAGACTTTGACATTGCTAAACCGGGCGAGTCCGTAAGAATTACTCCTGTTAAGGATGTAATTGAGCCTAGAGTAAAGGTAGAAGGAAATGGAGGCATTTTCCCGGGTGTTGTAGCTCCTGTAGACACAGTTGGTTCAGGAAAGACATATTGCCTTAAAGATATGGCAGTAGTTACCTGTGGACCTATTGTTGGTTTCCAGGAAGGTATAATTGATATGACAGGACTTGGTGCACAGTATACACCATATTCAAAATTACTTAATCTTTGCCTTATCTGCGAAGGTGTTGATGGAGTTGCTCCTCATGATTATGAGCATGCAGTTCGTATGGCAGGTCTCAATGTGGCTACTTACATCGGAGAACTTGCAAGAAACCTTACACCTGATGAGACTGTAGTATATGAAGCGCCTACAATTAAAGAAGGCTTTGAGAAATTCCCGGGACTTCCAAGAGTCGGCTATGTACAGATGCTTCAGAGTCAGGGACTTCTTCATGATACCTATGTCTACGGAGTAGATGCTAAGAAGATTCTCCCTACAGTGCTTTATCCTACAGAGGATATGGATGGTGCTATTATTTCCGGTAACTGTGTTTCTTCTTGTGACAAGAACCAGACTTATGCACATCAGAATAACCCTGTTATCGAAGATTTATATGCAGAGCATGGAAAGACAATTAACTTTGTTGCACATATTATTACAAATGAGAACGTTTATCTTGCCGATAAACAGCGCTCTTCAAACCAGACAGCAAAGCTTTGCGAGATGCTTGGACTTGATGCAGTTATCATATCTGAGGAAGGTTTTGGTAACCCTGATACTGACCTCATTATGAACTGTACAAAGATTGAGGCTAAGGGAATTAAGACCGTTATTATTACCGATGAGTATGCAGGTCGTGATGGTAAGTCACAGTCACTTGCAGATGCAAATGCAGCTGCAAATGCACTTGTAACCGGTGGTAATGCTAACCAGGTTGTCATTCTTCCTAAACTTGACAAGGTTATCGGTACTCTTGCTTATGTAAACAAGATTGCCGGTGCTAACGAGCATACACTTAGAGAAGATGGTACACTTGAAGTTGAGCTTCAGGTAATTACCGGAGCAACAAACGAAATGGGCTTTAATACACTTAGTGCGAGATAAGGAGAAAATCATGGCAAAACTTAGAGTTGTTCATTATATCAACCAGTTCTTTGCACAGATTGGTGGCGAGGAAAAGGCTGATTATGCAGCTGAACTCCGCGTAGGAGAAAAAGTAGGTCCTGGTATGGCACTTGCGGCAGAGTTTGGCGAAGAAGCAGAAATAGTTGCTACTGTTATCTGCGGAGATAGTTACTTCAATGAGAATCTTGATAAGGCTAAGGCTGAGATTATCGAGATGGTTAAATCACAGAATCCTGATTTATTTATAGCAGGTCCTGCATTTAACGCAGGTCGTTACGGTGTTGCTTGTGCAACTATTGCAGCAGCAATCAAAGAAGAGTTAAATATACCTGTAGTTACCGGTATGTACGAGGAGAATCCTGGTGTAGATATGTTTAAGAATCAGGTATATATCGTATCTACCAAGAATAACGCAGCAGGTATGAGAGCTGCAGTTAAAAAGATGGCTCCTCTTGCACTTAAGCTTGCAAAGGGAGAGGCTATCGGAGCATCTGTAGAAGAAGGATACTTCAATCAGAATCAGCGTGTTAACTTCTTTGAAGAGAAGAGAGGTTCAAAGAGAGCTGTAGAAATGCTTCTTAAGAAGATTGCTGACAAGCCATTTGTTACAGAGTATCCAATGCCTGTATTTGACAGAGTTGAGCCGGGCAAGGCTATTAAGGATATGAGCAAGGCTACCATAGCTGTAGTTACATCAGGTGGTACCGTTCCAAAGGGCAATCCTGATCATATTGAAAGCTCAAATGCTTCTAAGTATGGTACATACAGTATAGAAGGTGTTAACTCTCTTGACAGTACAAATTCAGAGACAGCACATGGTGGCTATGATCCTGTATATGCAAATGAGTTATCAAACCGTGTAGTTCCTCTTGATGTACTTCGTGATATGGAGAAAGAGGGAGTTATCGGCAAGCTTCATGAGTTCTACTATTCAACAGTTGGTAACGGAACTGCAGTTGCTTCTGCTAAGAAGTTCGGTGAAGAAATCGGACAGAAGCTCCTTGCTGCCGGAGTAGACGCTGTAATTCTAACCAGCACGTGAGGCACCTGTACACGTTGCGGTGCAACGATGGTAAAAGCTATTGAGGCAACAGGACTTCCTGTAGTTCATATTTGTACAGTTACACCTATTTCACTTACTGTTGGTGCAAATAGAATTGTTCCTGCTATTGCAATTCCTCATCCACTTGGTAATCCGGCATTACCAGCAGGTGAAGAAAAAGAACTTCGCCGTAAGATTGTGGAAAAGGCTCTTGATGCTCTCTGCACAGAGGTTGATAAGCAGACAGTATTTGATAAATAAAGTTTAGTTTTGTATCCCTCCACAAAGCTAAACTTGTGGAGGGGTATTTTTATTAATGAAATGCCCGGTTTAATATATAATTTCAAGGTTATGGTTGAAGCTTTGAAAAAATAATTATATGAGGAGGGAAAGGGTATGACAGGTTTAACAAAGTTTTTTGTAATGGCACTTACAACTGCGTCTTCATCAGCAGTTAAGGTGGATAAATTTACCGAGACAATGGATAAGGCTGCTAAAATCGTTGATACGATGAGCGGATTTGTATGGGATTATATACTTTTAGTCGTTCTTCTTGGTGCAGGTCTTTATTTTACAATAAGAACAGGCTTTGTTCAGATTCGTCATTTTGGAAGAGGTTGGAACAGAGTGTTCGGTGATTTTTCTCTTAGTGGATCTAAGGCAGGTAAAGAGGGTATGAGTTCTTTCCAGGCACTTGCAACTGCAATAGCAGCACAGGTTGGAACCGGAAATATTGCCGGTTGTGCTACAGCTATAGTAGGTGGTGGTCCGGGTGCTATATTCTGGATGTGGCTTGCAGCTTTCTTCGGAATGGCTACAATCTACGGAGAGGCTTGTCTTGCTCAGGCAACAAAGATAACAGATAAGGACGGAGAAGTTACCGGTGGCCCTGTTTACTATATTACTAGGGCATTTGGTGGAGCTTTTGGAAAGTTCCTTGCAGGTTTCTTTGCAATAGCAATTACTCTTGCACTTGGTTTTATGGGTAATATGGTTCAGTCTAATTCTATCAGTGCTGCATTCGAGACAGCTTTTGGAATACCTACTTGGATAGTTGGTATTGCAGTGGCTATTATAGCAGCTTTCATTTTCTTGGGTGGTATCAGCCGTATCGCATCTTTTACAGAGAAGTGTGTACCTATAATGGCGGCTCTTTACCTTTTAGGTGGCCTTATAATTCTTATAATTAACATTAAGAATGTACCTGGAGCTTTTGCTTCTATCTTTACAGGAGCATTTACTCCGGAGGCAATAGTTGGTGGTACAGCAGGTATTGCAATTAAAGAAGCAATCAGAAAGGGTGTAGCAAGAGGTCTCTTCTCTAATGAGGCAGGTATGGGTTCTACACCACACGCACATGCTATAGCTAAAGTTGATAAGCCACAGGATCAGGGCGAAGTAGCTATGGTTGGTGTATTTATTGATACTTTTGTAGTACTTACAATGACAGCTCTTGTAATCCTTTCAACAGGTGTGTTAGATGGAAGATATGGTGATAACAATGAACAGATTGTAGATGGAGTAAAGAAAGCATTTACAGGAACAGCAGTAGCACAGGCTGCTTTTGAGCATGGCTTTGGCGGCATCGGTCCTAAGTTCGTAGCACTTTGTTTATTGTTCTTTGCATTCTCAACCATCATAGGATGGTACTTCTTTGCAAGACAGAACATTAAGTATCTTTTTGGTGACAAAGCTATGATTCCATTTACAATTATAGTTATAGCTTGTGTTTTCTGCGGTTCACTTCTTAAGGTAGACCTTGTTTGGAATCTTTCAGACCTTTTCAATGCTCTGATGGTACTTCCAAATATTATTGCACTTCTCTTCTTAGGTGGGGCAATAGCTAAGTTTGCTAAGGGTGAAGATGTTAAGTTGTAAATATAATTGACATAAGAGTTTTAGTGATAGAGTTTCTTTATTATACAATTATATATGTTTTACTTGCGGCAGAGGTTGAGCATTCGACCTCTGCCTTTTTGTGACATTTTTAATATTAAATACATTTATAAACAGACTTATTTTAGATTTTTATACTGCTACACTTTTAGCTGTTAAATTAATAACAATAAACACACACTTATTCTGCAAAAACTTTGCAAAATTGCGTAATGCTTGAAAAATAAGTCTTTAATATAGTATAATTGATAGGCGTATTTATAAAAAATGTTTATAAATTCAGCTCAAATTATTTGTTAAAGATTTGGTCTGCACAATATTAAAATGTAGAATTGAAATCAGTAATCTGGGCTTTAATAATCATAAAAGGAGGTAGCATGAGTAAAGAAAATGTAAAATTGACTTCTCTAACCAAGGCTTCGGGATGAGCGGCTAAAATAGGGCCGGAAACCCTTGCTCAGGTTATGGGCAAGTTGCCAAAGTTAAGAAAAGATGAAAACCTGTTAGTAGGTCTTGATACCTCAGATGATGCTGCTGTTTATAAGGTGAGCGATGAAGTGGCTATTATTCAGACACTTGACTTTTTTACACCGGTAGTAGATGATCCTTATTTATTTGGACAGATAGCGGCAGCAAATGCTTTAAGTGATATATATGCAATGGGTGGAACTGCTAAGGTAGCTATGAATATAGTTGCATTTCCAAACTGCTTAGATCCGGGCATACTTGGGGATATTATGAAGGGTGGAGCAGACAAGGTAGCGGAGTCTGATGCACTTTTGATAGGAGGACATTCTATTCAAAATGATGTGCCTCTTTACGGATTAAGCGTAACAGGCTTCGTTCATCCTGAAAAAATACAAAAGAACTATGGAGCCAAGGAGGGAGATGTTTTAATTCTTACCAAGCAGATAGGTACAGGAATAATAAGTACTGCTGCCAAAGTAGAAATGGCTTCCAAAACAGCAGTAGATGAGGCCATTAAGGTTATGACCACTTTAAACCGCAAGCCTAAAGAAGTGATGGATAATTTTGAGGTACATGCCTGTACAGACATAACAGGCTTCGGACTTTTGGGACATAGTATAGAAATGGCTGAACCAAGTAATGTTTCCTTTGAAATATTTGCAGACAAAATTCCTTTTGTTACAGAGGCAAGGGAGCTGGCAGAAATGGGACTTATACCAGCAGGTGCATATAAAAATAAGGAATATTTTGGTTCAAAAGTTGATACTGCCGGAGTTAAAGAAGTTATAGGAGATTTACTTTTTGATCCTCAGACTTCAGGTGGTCTTATGTATGCGGTAGAGGCTAAATATGGTGATGAAATAACAGATGCCTTAAAAAAATCAGGACTGGCTACTGAAGTTGCTGTAATAGGCAAGGTTGTACCTAAGAAAGAAAAACTAATATATGTAAGATAATTCCCCGATTCTGGCAGAAAATTGTCGGATTTGGGAGAATTTTCTGCAGAGAAAGGGAAGAACATGGATAAGAATTTACTGTATAGGAGTATACCGAAAGTAGATATACTCCTTGAAAATGATGAGATTAAAGAATTAATTTTTAAATATGGACAGAAAGCTGTAATAAGTATAATCAGGGAGGAGACAGACAAACTTCGTCTGATGATTGCTGAGTCGGATGATGAAAAAAAACTTAGATGTAAGATAGAAAATATTGTAGGATTGATTGTAAAAGAAGTGACCAATCTTTTTAAGCCGAAAGTTAGGAAGGTAATAAATGGTACGGGGACTATACTCCATACCAACCTTGGGAGAGCACCTATTACCAGAGTACAGGCAGAAAAATTAGCTGATATTGTTTGCGGCTATTCAAATCTTGAGTATAATCTTGAGTCAGGTAAAAGAGGAGAACGTTACTCTCATTTTGAAAAATTACTTTGCAGGATAACAGGGGCAGAGGCAGCTATGGTAGTTAATAATAATGCAGCTGCTGTTATGTTGATTTTGAGTTCTATTGCAAAAGGTGGAGAAGTAATAGTATCCAGAGGAGAGCTTATAGAAATAGGCGGTAAATTTAGAATACCCGATGTTATGGAACAAAGTGGTGCTAAACTTGTTGAAGTTGGTACAACCAACAAAACGCATTTTTCTGACTATGAAGATGCAATTACTGAAGATACTAAGGCTTTCCTTAAAGTACATACAAGTAATTACAATATAGTTGGATTTACAGAAAGCGTGCTTGCTAAAGAATTAAAACCTTTGTCTGAAAAAACAGAAATCCCTATTATTGAAGATTTAGGGAGCGGTGTGCTTATAGATTTGGCTAAATTTGGCTTAACTCATGAGCCTACGGTTCAGGAAGCCATAGAAGCAGGAGTAGATGTGGTCTGCTTTAGTGGTGATAAGTTGCTTGGCGGACCACAGGCAGGTATTATAATAGGTAAGAAAAAATACATCAATATGATGAAGAAAAATCAGCTCACACGCGCACTTAGGGTGGATAAGTTCACAGTAACCGCACTTGAACTGGTATTACTTTCTTATTTGAATGAAGAGAAGGCTATAGCAGAAGTTCCTGTACTTAAGATGATTAGTGAAAGCTATGAAGCTGTTAAGGAAAGGGCTGAAAAATTAGCTGAAATACTCAAAGATAAATGTAAAAATGCAGAAATAACTATTGGTGATTGCGAGTCTCAGGTGGGCGGAGGTTCTCTGCCGCTTGAAAGAATCAAAAGTGTATCCGTAGTTATTAAACCTAATAATATAAGTGTCAGCGCATTAGAAGAAATGATGCATGGCTTTGAACCTGCGATAGTTGCAAGAACAGCAGAGGATGCTATATGGATGGATGTTCGTACCCTCTCCGATGAAGATTTTGATACTATCGGCAGTCTGTTTGGAGGTGTGTGCTAATGAAACATATTATTATAGGTACAGCAGGACATATTGACCATGGTAAAACAACGCTTATTCATGCACTTACAGGGAGAAATACTGACAGACTTAAAGAAGAACAGAAGCGTGGGATAACTATAGAGCTCGGTTTTACCTGGTTTGACCTTAAAGATCATACCAGATGCGGTATTATAGATGTACCGGGGCATGAGAAATTCATTAACAACATGGTTGCGGGCGTTGTTGGTATGGATCTTGTGCTTATGGTAGTGGCGGCTGATGAAGGAATCATGCCACAGACTAAGGAACATCTTGATATTTTAGGACTTCTGGGGATAGAAAAGACTATTCTGGTACTTAATAAATGTGATACAGTTGATGAAGAATGGCTTAGTATGATGGAAGAGGATGTAAAGGAAGAACTGAAGGGAACCATTATGGAAGGCGCTCCTGTGGCCAAGGTATCGGCTATGACAGGAGAAGGAATAGAAGAACTTAAAGAACTTATATTAAAGATGGTAAAAGACGATGTGCAGGAAAAGGATGTGAACAGTATACCACGACTTCCGGTAGACCGCGTATTTTCTATGCCGGGTTTTGGAACAGTAGTTACAGGAACTCTTCTATCAGGTTCAATTAGTAAAAATGATACTCTTGAAGTATTTCCGCTTGGAAAAGAGTGTAAAATAAGGAATATTCAGGTACATGAGACTAATCAGGATAGGTGTGAAGCAGGGCAGCGTGTAGCATTAAATATTTCAAATATACATAAAGATGAGCTTCATAGAGGCTGTGTGATTGCACCTGTGGGTAGTATGGAAAATTCCAGACTTATGGATGTAAAACTCACTGTACTTAAAGATTCTAAAAGGAATATTAAAAATAGAGACAGGCTACATCTTTTTACAGGTACAAGTGAAATACTCTGCAGGGCAATTCTTCTTGATAAAGATGAACTTGAGCCGGGAGATACAGGACTTGCAGAGCTTTTATTGGAAGAGGAACTTGCTACCAAGAGGGGTGACAGATTTATAGTGCGTTTCTATAGTCCTCTTGAGACTATCGGTGGTGGTGTAGTTTTGGAGCCAAATCCACGCAAGAAAAAGCGTTTTAATGAAGCTGCAATAGAAGAACTGCTTAAAAAAGAATCAGGCTCTCTTGCAGATGTATGTGAACTGAATATAAGAGCAGAAGCTGAGGATTTAATTACTCTTAAAGACCTTGCAAAGAATATGTCTCATTCTGCAGAAGAGCTAAAACCTTATCTGGACGAGCTTAAGGAATCCGGAATTATATTTGAGTTTCCTAAGAATAAAGACATATTTTACTGGCATAGGGACAATGCTTTTATAGTTTCTCAGGAAATAACAAGGGATTTGAAGAAATTTTATGAGAAATACCCATATAGGATGGGACTTAAGAAGGCAGAAATACACTCTTCGTATATGAAAAAGGTCAAGATGAATGTGTTTGAAGAATGTATAGGTAAACTTGTCTCTGAAAATTTGATTGAAGTAAGAAATGAGTATGTCTGCCTGCCGGGTTATGAAGTAAATAAGGATGAGACCTACCTTTCTATAGAAAAACTGCTTACAGATACTTTTGAAACTACAGGATATGCATTTCTTAGATTTTCGGAAATAGATAAGAAGAAGTATTCTGATGAAGTGGTTATGGATGTGCTTAGAGTGATGATGGATGAAGGAAAGGCTGTTAAAGTAGGAATCGAGCTTGAAATGTACACTATGAAGCACTTTATGGATGTGGCAGAAGCAAAAGTAAGGGAACATTTTAAAACTAATGAAATTATTACTATTTCAGAGGTAAGAGAGATGTTTGAAACCAGCAGAAAATGTGCTAAACCTATAATAGAATATATGGATGTTATAAAGGTAACAAAGAAGGTTGGCGCAGAAACAGAAAGGGTGGCTTACTAATGACATTAAAACAGCTTGAAGCATTTGTAAAAATTGCTAATAATAAAAGTTTTACACTCGCAGCCAAGGAACTGTTTATTACACAGCCTACTGTAAGTGCATATATTAACAATCTGGAGGAAGAGCTTGGAGTAAGGCTCTTTGACAGAACAACAAAGGAAGTCAGACTCTCGGAAGAGGGTGACAGCATATATTTTTATGCGAAAGAAATGCTTGAACTTGCAGATAAAATACAGAGTTCATTTTCTGTTGAAGAAGATGAGAATAAATTAAGACAGGTAGTTATATCAACATCTTCAATACCGGGACAGTTTCTTGTACCTGAGATTCTGTCGGCTTTTAAGAAGAAATTTCCTGAGGTTGATTTTAAGGTAAGAGAAACCGACAGTGAGGGTGTGGTAGAGGATATCACCAATCATATGGCGGATATAGGGCTTGCAGGAACGGAGATTAGTACCAACAAGTGTAATTTCATACCTTTTTATGATGATGAACTTATACTGGTTACCGAAAATTCTGAAAAATACAGGAAAATAAAAGAGACAGCAACTAACCTTGACTGGATAAAAAATGAAGACTTCATTATGAGGGAAAGCGGTTCGGGTACAAGGAGAGAGGCCGTGAAACTTCTTGAAAGCCATGGAATATCACAAAATGAGCTTAAGATAAGTGCTACTTTCGGAAAGACAGTAACAGTAGTAAAATCTGTTGTAAACGGACTTGGAATAGCTATGATGTCAAGGCTTGCCGTAACAGGAGAGATAGAGAGAGGGGAGCTTTTGGAATTTAAGCTCAGTAAAGATGGCGGATACAGAAAGCTTTATATGGTAACAGAAAAAAAGAACAGAGTATCTGAGGGATGTAAGGATATCATGGGAATAGTTGCCAAGCTTTATAAAGTAAATATTAAAGAATTATAATACGGATATAATCCCAAATTATTCATGAAACATTTTGTAAAAAAATTGTCATTAAAACAAAGAATTAAAACTATAATATTTTACAGATGTTTGGTAAAACCTAATATAGTTATAGACTGTTATCCACTACTGATATATTATACAGATTAACAGTTCTATGATTATGACTTGAATAATTTGGGATATTTTAATTTATGGAGGAAAGTATGAAAAAGTGTTTATTTTATGGGGATTCCAATACTTACGGAGTTGACATTGCAGGAGGACACAGTGGGGCAAGGTATCCTGAAAATATGAGATTTACAGGAATTTTACAGGAAAGCCTGAAAGATGAATGGGAGTTTGTAGTAGAGGCAAAGGTAGGAAGATGTATACCCTCTATGGAATTTGAACTTGAGGAATTTGAAGAAATACTTAAAAATGCAGGTGAAATAGACTTATTAGCGATTATGCTTGGTACGAATGATTATCTAAGCCACAGCAAGCCTGATACAGAGAGGGTGGCAGAGAGGATGAGGGCTTTGATAAGCAGGTTGTTTGAAAAAGAAGTCTACAATAGTAGAAAAACGGGAATCTTACTTATAGCTCCGCCTAAGCTTGACTTTACAGGAGATAGGTATTATGAGAAATTCAGTACTTTAGATGGAGGTTTGTCTGGGGCTTTAGAGGAAGTGGCTAAGGAATTCGGACTGTTCTTTGCAGATGCAGGAAGTCTTGATTTACCTGTAGGGAAGGATGGAATACATCTTACAGTTACGGCACAGGAGCCTTTGGCGGAGTATTTGGTGGGAGTATTTAGAGGGTTGAAAGTGCATAAAGCTTAGTCTACAATGAAGGTAGGATAATTGCAGAAAAAATATGAAAGAGTAAAGAAAATTAGGAGATGAATATGGATAAAAAGGCTAATATTTTTTTAGCAAAAAAATTATTTACAGAGCTGGTTTTTAATACTGCCTATATAGAGGGAGTAAATGTTACATTTCCACAGACACAGGCCATTATCGATGGTGCGATAGTAAATAATGTACCGGTATCGGACATACAGACTGTATTAAACTTAAGGGATGCCTGGAAATTTATGTTGGATACCCTAGATGAACCACTTACATTAGAATATATATGTAAGATAAACAGTCTGGTCTCTAGGAATGAAAGCTTAGAATGGGGAGTGCTTAGAAACGGTACCGTAGGTGTAGGAGGAACGGATTATCTTCCACCGGTTCCCGATAAAGCCAAAGTAGAAAAGAGAATAAAAGAAATAAATAGTATTCCGGATATTTATGAAAGGGCGATAGAATATTTTTGCTATTCGGTAAGAGGACAGCTTTTCTGGGACGGAAATAAGAGGACTTCAACGATAGTAGCAAGCAAAATACTGATAAGTGAGGGTAAAGGAGTACTGACCATAGGAAAGAAGGAAGCTTTAAGCTTTAATGAGGCACTTTTACATTTTTATGATACTGCTGACAGCAGCCTGTTAAAAGAATGTCTTATGGGATGTATAAAAGGCGGAAACGGTGGCTTGTATTAACAAAATAGCCATCTCACTTGTATTACCGGGGGTGTAAGTATGTCGAGTATACAAAAATGTAAATTTACAGATAATCCAAGCTATATACTCAAAAATATAAGAGAAACACTGGGAATTGAAAGCAGTGTAGTTTATGAAGGAATATGCAGTGAAGCTGCTTATGAAAGATATGAAACCGGAGAAAATGAATTAAACCTTATAAGACTTTTTTTCTTTTTGGAGAGAATGGGAGTATCTACTGAAAGGTTTGAAGTTATGATCCCCGACTATATTTGTGAATTTTATACTTGGTATGAAAACTGTATGAAATTAACAGAGCAAAGAGACTGGGAAGGATTAAAAACAGAGAGAAGTAAATTTGATAAGCTGGAGTTAGAAGATAAAGAAATACAGCTTTCTTATAGAGATTATATAGATTATATAATAGCCAGGTATGCAGATAAAGATAACGAAAAAGCACATACCTTTATTTATAATGCACTCAGCCATACTGTTAAAAATATAACAGCCATAGACAGAGAGAAAAAGAGATTA
This sequence comes from Catonella sp., assembly GCF_052169795.1. Lineage (GTDB taxonomy): Bacteria > Bacillota > Clostridia > Lachnospirales > Lachnospiraceae > Catonella. Next base: position 6,899 of record NZ_JBQNBU010000014.1, on the reverse strand, counting down.
TCTGTATTTGAATGGAATATATTTATCAATCTTTATGATTTGAAATATGAAATGAAGCCTGATAACAATGCTGAAATAACTGATATATTGTATGATATATATAACTATTATAGAGAAAATACGGAAGAGAAATTTATAATGTATAAAATACTTCCCAAGTTTGCATTGACTATATTATTAAATGAAAAAGAAAGACTTTTATCTGCAAAAAGAGTAGATTTGGAAGAAGAAATTCTAAAAATATTGACTAAATATTATGCTTGGGTAGGTATGCCGGAAGTACTGAGGCTGTTATGCGAAGATGTGAAGACATTGCATGAAAAGATATTATATGGTAAACAGCGTGAAGCCCTTGTAAGAATAATAAGAAAATATGGATTTTCAGAAGAATACAGAGTGGAAGTTTTTAGGGAAGCACATCCTATATATATGCTTTTTAGTGATAATATAAAAGCACATAGAGGTAAAATGGGATTTACTGTTGAAAAGGCAAGTGAAAGTATCTGTGCTTTTGAAACTTATTCAAGGTATGAAAGAGGGATTAAGTATCCTAAAAGGAAGAACCTAAGCAACTTAGCTGATAGGCTTGGAATGGAGTGGTTTTTAATAAGGGCAGACATGGAAGTGGATGATTATGAGTCTCTGGTTTTGTCTACAGAATGTAGAAGATTAGCAGCGACTAAAGAGATTGATGCTTTCAGGAAGAAGCTTGGAATATTAAAAGAAAAAGTAAATATGAATATTCCGAGAAATAGACTTTCAGTGGGATTATTCGAGTTGATTACAAAACAAGACAGTGAGGTTACAATAGAAGAAGTGGGAAACTTGTTTTCTATAATAGGCAGGAATTTTGACGAAAATTTATTTTATTCACGAGTAGAAATTGATGTATTAAATTATATCTATAGCCTGAAAGGGGAGAAGAGTATAGAAACAGGGATAAAAATGGTAAAGGGTATAATAGAAAATGAAAAAAGAAAGAAAATGTTAGATTGGCGTTATACTTCCATATCAAAGAAAAACCTTGCATTTTTGTATAATGATAGCAGGAGATATGATGAAAGCTATGAGGTATGTATAGAACTTATAAATGAGTTAATGAATGAAGACGATATTTTTCTGCTTATGAATGTATTAGCCTGTCTGGCAGAAGCGGAAGAAGAAAAAGGAAATATAAAACAAGCAGCGGAACTTTGTCATGATTTGTTCTATATTTCCGAATTATATGAAAGATATGATAGTGATATGGTGAGAGAATATTATGAAAGGCATTTTGATAAAAATATTCGGTGGTATTAGCTTTGTTTGATTTAGTTTTCATAATAAAAAACTAATTTTCTTTGAATTAAAATATAATTGCCGGTTGCAATGTGAGCTATAGTATCATACTTTTTGGCAAAATACCATGACATTTTCTGAAGAAAATTAGGCTAAATTTTTTCAGAAAATGTCATGGTTATTTTGATAAAGATGTGGTATAATGTAGACACTTGCTCAATGATAGGGAGTGAGATGCTGATAAATATACAGAGTAGCTTTCTGAAAGTACTGATAATAGAAAGGTTGAAATTATGAATAAAAAATACTATATTGGCATTATTTCAGCGTTGATGGTGATAATATTATTACAAGTAAATAATATTATAATAAATGCAATCGGACTTGTACTATTTTGTTTGAGCATTATCATTAATTCTGTAATAATATATGAAGAATTTAATAAATCTAAGAAGAATGGCTGATAAATTTCAATAAGATAATTTCAAGTTTGCTAAGTGAGGATAAGTCTGTAATTATCTTGTTTGTACAATTTGTATAGTCAGGATAGTTTTCCTAATAACGGATTTATAGATATTATTTTGTAGGAGTTTATATGTTTGAGCAATTACTTCAATCAGGAGTGTTTGGTGTTGGCTTTGTGCTTAGTTTATATATTATATATAAAAATAGAAAATTTCTAAAAGAGTATTATATATGCAGATTGAAAACAAGTACTAAAGTGGTTGTATATATAGTTACAGTAATTATAATTGCTATGTTGCTGATGTATTTGAAATCTATTAATGTACATTGGATACTGTATAAAACCTGTAATGCCTTTTGTGCTGCATTAAATGTATTTCTTGTGGTTTCTATAGTATGGAAAAAGTTTTGGCCATCGAATAAAGAATAAAATTGTAAAAAGTCAAATACAATTTAGTCAAACATAATAAACTAAATCGTATTTGACTATTTTTGTCTTAATTAGAGTGTGGTATAATGTAATCACTTATTTAAAATCGGAAGTTAACTTCTGATAAATAAGTAGAGTGAAGCTTATGGTAAGAACCATAATAGAATTTTAAAGTCTTATACTTTACAGACTGAATATTACATAAGAATATTAAAGGAAGGTACTCGGAGTTGAAGCAGATAAATATTATTAAAATAATTATAATTTCTATAGTAGCTATAATTACGCTCTTAAGTATAGGGAAGAATCTGAATTTAACCACAAATAATAACTTACTGGTTAAGTTTATTAATAATGTTTTTGGGAGTGAAGAAAATACTGAAAAAAATATTTCCGAACCTTCTACTAAAGTAGTAAATAAAAATGCAGATAATCTAGTATCTTCAGCAAATGAAGAAGATAAAAGCAGAGTATCCTCTTCACAAAATTCTAATAATGAAGAAAATCGCATTTTTGAAGATATTAGTAAACAACAATATGGTATAAAAGTTGTAACGCAAAATGATGTTATTGAAACTGCCTATAACAGATATACCATTAATAAAATATCAACATCTAAAAAACTGGGAGATTTCAACTATTCAGATAACTTAGGGCATGTTGATAAGGATGGAAATGCAATAGACGGTTATTCTTATTTTATCGTTAATATATCTTTGGAATGTTTAGATGTAGATGAGGAAATTGGAGGTTTTTATTTAAATACTATAGATATATTAGCGTATAAGAATACTATACAGCAGACAGGCTATGAGATGCTGACTTCCAATAATGATGTTCCAATGAGTAGTAAAAGTGCATTTAAGGTAAAAATGAAAAAGGGAGACAAAAGAGAGTTTAATTTAGTATTTTTAGTAGAAGATGAGTTCATAAATGACAAGACTGTAGATTTTTACCTTGATATTAATGATAGAGGTGCTTCACCGGGAAGTGATGATGAAAATAAATATATTGTAAAATTAGATTATGTAAGGTAGGAAGATTATGAAAACAATTTATACTAATGAAATAAAGAGAGCTTTTAATACTCTGGGTATGAAACTTGCTTTGCTTATAGGCTGCGGTTTATCTATATGGCATGTTGTGTCAGTAATAATACCTCAAAGCAGTCTGATTAGTTATGAATTATTTTCTGAAGTGATAGATCCATTATTTGTGCCAACAGGTTTATTTAATAACTGGATGGGAAATGAGTTATATCCGATTCAAAGCTATATATTTTACCTTATATTACCGCTTCTTGCAGTACTTCCCTTTGGAAGCTCATTTTTTGAGGACAGAAAAAGTGGATATATAATAAATGTATGTACCAGAGTAGATAAGAAAATTTATTATAAAGCTAAATATCTGGCTGTATTTTTGTCGGGCGGAGTAGCAGTTGCCGCGCCATTGCTGCTAAACCTGATAATGTCATCGATGTTTTTACCTGCACTTTTGCCTGATAATGGCTCTAATGGAACAATATCACCTGTAACCATGTTATATGAACTTTTCTTTACACACCCACTGATATATATACTTATGTTTATAGCTATTGATTTTCTCTTTGCAGGAGTAATAGCTACACTTTCACTTAGTTACACATATTTTACGGAACATAAGTTTGGTGTATTGATAGTTCCGTTTGTGTTTTATTTTTTTATTTACTCACTGGCAAATCTAATAAATAAAACTGAATATTCGTTGTTTTTTATGTTAAACGGTGGAGCAACTAATAATTATTTATTGGTTTATATACTTTATTTTCTATTGTTTTTTGCGTTATCCTATATAATTTTTATGTGGAAAGGGAAAATGCAGGATGTTAAAGCGTAATTTGAACTTAATCATTATATCCATGTTTTTATTCTGTATTTTATTTCTTTACTATGCTGCCAGTCCATATAATGGGATATATTATTATAGGGCACTTTACACTTTGGCTGATGCCCATATTTATTTTTTGGATCCAAGAGTATATGGTATGCTTATGTTACCTTTTGTCATTATATTATTTACCAATTTAATAAAGTATGATGATGAGGTAAACTGTTTAATTCGTCTTGGGAGTGTGAAAAAATTAATAGGCAGAAGAATAAAGAAAGGAATTTTATTTTCTACCATATGCACGGTTTTTGTGATGATAGTAGTGACCTTTATTAGCAGTTTACAAACAGGAACTCTTATCAACTGGGGGAGTGAGAGCAGTATTTATTTACTTAAAACTGAACATTCTTCAAATATAGGTTTTATAAAAGTTTTTATTATTGCTTTTGTTACACTGTTTATAAGGAATATTTTTGTCTGCCTTTGGATTATATTTTTGGATTTGAGGCTTCATAACAACATTATAACATTTATAATTCTGCTTTCAGTTGTAGTTTTTGAAATGTTTCAGAGGATAGTTCCGTTATTTTGTAATTTTTTAACCATTGAGTACAGAATGTGGGATAGCACAGGAATTAAGGTCGGTTATTTGTTATACATTATTTTTACCTGTATTATTTATTATGTTTTGATGAAACAGTGTATTAAGAAGAAGGAGTGGATTTAGTGGCTGATAATATCCTTTTATTAAAAAGGCAGATAAAACATGATGTTAAAAATGGAATTTTCAGAAGATATAAAATATATTTGCTATTTATCATACTGCTTTCTGTCATTTTAGCATTTTGGAATAAGAAAATTAGCCTGAATATGGTTAATAAGGCAGGGCTTATCGACTATCTTATGTATATTTTTTCAGGGAAAGAAGAAGTAGGGAAGCTCACAAATCAGGATATTTTTGATATACCCATAGCCTGGTTATTTGTACATATATATGTATTATTTGGAATAGGTACTTATCCAAAGACAGAGTATGTGGAAAGAGGATATCAATTTTTAATAAGAGCGGGCAATAAATGGTGTTGGTGGCTTGGGAAATGTGTGTATATTTTCATAAGTGTAATTTTTTATTATCTATGTATAATATTTACAAGTTTTATATTTTCAGCATTAAACGACAGTAGTCATAATGAAGTTAATAAAGAAATTTGTGAAAGAATTTTAAGGCTGGATATAAATAATATAACAGATATGAAACGGTATTTATGTCTTGTAATAATGCCATTGTTGTTATTTATGGTACTTGGTTTTGTATGCATGTTTATATCGTTTTTACAAAATAATATTGTAGCTGTTATAGTGCTGATAGGATATTTATCCATATCCGCATACTGGTGCAATGATTTGTTGTTAGGAAACTATACGATGCTTTTGAGAGTTCATAAAATATCATTTGCCGTAGGAATTATTGTTTCCGCAATTGTATTATTGCTAAGCGGTTTTGGGGGATATAGGTATTTCCGCAATATGGATGTGTATGGCAGGGAACAGGAGGAAATGTAAAATGTATGTTGAAGTAGATGGATTAACAAAGATAATTGATAAAAACAAAGTTTTGGATAAAGTTTCTTTGGAAATGGATAAAGGAAAAATTTATGGAATAAAAGGCAAAAACGGAAGCGGAAAAACTATGCTGCTTCGTGCTGTTTGTGGTTTAATAAAGCCTACTGAGGGATTGGTAAAGGTTGGAGAGAAGCAGGTAGGAAAAGATGTGACATTTCCTGACAGTGTAGGAGTTCTGATTGAAAATCCCGGTTTTATTCCTTCGCTGTCCGGATATGATAATTTAAAAATGCTTGCTGATATAAAGGGGCTAATAGGAAAAGAAGAAATAGAAGCTGTAATGGAAAAGGTCGGGCTTGAGAAATCCTGCTTTAAAAAGAAATATAAAACTTATTCTTTGGGAATGAAACAAAAGCTTGGAATTGCATCAGCCATAATGGAAAAACCTGAATTAATCCTGCTTGATGAGCCGACTAATGCCTTAGATGAGGAAAGTGTAAGAAAATTACTAGATATTTTAAAAGAGGAAAAGGAAAGAGGAGCCTGCATAATACTGGCTTCACATGATATGGAGGAGTTAACTTTGTTATCTGACATTATTTTTATAATGGAAGAAGGAAGATTGAGGAAAACAGAGTGAAAAAAAGGGTTATTATTGGGATGATTGTGTTATTGGCGGTATTATGTGTTTTCAGGATATATAATGTAAATAGTAGAGTTAAAGTTGCTAAAGAAGATATAATACCTTTTGGAACAGAAAGAGAAGTAGGTAACGGTTTAAGTATGAGAGTAAACGGATATGAGAGTATGACCAGAGAGGAGGCAGAAAAGAGATATGCCTATGATCCGGGAGTGACTGAAGAAGCAAAAATAATTTTAGTTAAGGTAAAATACTTGAATAAAACTAATGAAAGCAGGATTGTAGATACCAGACCTAATTCTATTGAAAAAACAGGATACTCTACTGCAACGGAAATGGAGTTTTATCATATTTGCAATTCACTTGGGCTGGAATTTGAATTAAAAGGTGGGGAAGAGAAAGAAATAATCTTACCTTATATTTTATTTAAGTTTCAATTTAAACCAAATGAATGGGAGAAAATAGAGGATAAAGAATTTTACATTTCTAATTCCAGATATCCTGTAAAGACAAAGTGGATGTTAAAAATTCCTTTTTAAATAAAAATAATTTTACAGTCTTTAAATATTAATCAAAATGTGATATAATTGTTTAATCTTGTAAAATAAAGAAATATAAAGGTAAGGAGAATAGTATATGAAGCATATTAAGAGCTTA
>NZ_JBQNBU010000013.1:0-45921 GCF_052169795.1 Catonella sp. | reverse complement strand
AGCAGATGGAATTAGAATTCTTCTGCGAGCCGGGTACAGATATGGAGTGGTTCCATTATTGGAGACAGTTCTGTAAAGATTGGCTCATTTCTCTTGGTATGAAGGAAGAAGAAATGCGCCTGCGTGACCATGATCCTGAAGAGCTTTCCTTCTATTCAAAGGGAACTACCGATATTGAGTTCTTATTCCCATTTGGCTGGGGAGAGCTTTGGGGTATAGCTGACAGAACTGACTATGACCTTGGCAGACATCAGGAAATATCCGGTGAGCCTATGGAATATTTTGATGATGAGAAGAAGGAAAAATATATTCCTTATGTAGTAGAGCCTTCTCTTGGTGCAGATAGAGTAACTCTTGCCTTCCTATGTGGTGCTTATGATGAGGAAGAGCTTGAAGGAGGTGATATGCGTACAGTGCTTCGTTTCCATCCATTCCTTGCTCCTGTGAAGGCAGCAGTCCTTCCTCTTTCTAAGAAACTTGGAGAGGGTGCAGAAAAGGTATTTGCAGAGATTTCCAAAGACTGGAACTGCGAGTATGATGACAGAGGTGCTATAGGAAAGAGATACAGAAGACAGGATGAAATAGGTACTCCATACTGCATTACCTATGACTTTGACTCAGAAACAGACGGCATGGTTACTGTAAGAGACAGAGACAGCATGGAGCAGGAAAGAGTAGCTATATCAGAGCTTAGGAATTATTTTAGGGATAAGTTTGAGTTTTAAGAAGGAGTGTATTTATATGGCTGATAAAAAAAGAAGAAAAATTGAGAAAAAAATTATACCGCTTGCTATGGCAGCAGTGCTTACAGTACAGGGAACAACAGTTCCTGTACTGGGCAATGTAAAAGATAGTTTGAATTCTGCATATAAGATAACCGGTAGAATAGTAGCAGATGCAAGTAATATCAAAGAATTAGTATTAAAGGCTAATGAAAAGATTACTATTGGAGCTGACGGTTATTCAGTTAATGGTGGAAACAAAGAATCACATAACGGTTCATATAGTCTTACAACAAATGGGAGCGAAGTAAGTGATGCTAATATTGAAATTGTAGGAAATGTCAATATAACATTAAAAAATTGTAAATTAACTACAAGTAAAGACAAGAGTGGAGAGAATAATGGACTCTTTAGCTTTTCAGGTGGAACAGTTAACTTAAAATTAGAAGGTAAAAACTCCATTTCATATACAGGTGTTGAGGATGAATATGAGGTAGGTAATAAAGAACACACTTCAAATCTTACAATAACAGGAGGGGGAAGTCTTCATCTTAATAATGTAAGTTTGGGAGTGGGAAGTCTTACAATTGGTGCTAATAGGGTGCATATTGGTAAAGAGCTTAAGCTTGATACAAGTGCAACATTAAAAATAGAAGGACAAGGCAGAGTATCTGTAGGTAAGCTTGATTTAGCTGGCGGTAATAAACTTCTTTTAAATGGAGATGTGGTATTATATGCCAAAGAAGATAATGGATTATATACTTTAGAAAATAATTGCAAGGGAGTAATCTATAGAGGTACTGAAGTTACATCTTCTAACGGTAATGATACTTTCACCGGTGGTGCAGGCTGGTTATACGGAGATCCTGATTTATCAGCTTCTATTAAACCGAGCGGTTCACAGTTATTAACAGCACTTACACAAGCGGATGTACAGGCTTCTGATGTAGAATATACCGGAGATGATATAAATCCTAACCTTACAGTAACAGCTAATAGGAAGCTGACCGGTAACCGCACACTTAGTTTAGGAACTGATTACACAGTAGAGTGGCAAGCAGGAGCGAACAAGAGTTCAGTAGGAAATAAAACTATTACTATTAAGCCTATACAAAACAGGGGATATATAGGGGATATTACAGCTAATTTTGATGTTAATGCAAAAAGCATTGCAAATGCTGTAATTGACTTACAAGTAGGTGATGGTTTTTATAACGGTAAAGAACAGACTGTAAAAATTAACTCCGTTAAAGTAGGGGGGGGTAAGGCTCTTACTGAGGATGATTATGATATTGAAGCAGGTACTAATAATGCTGCAAAGGCCGGTAGTTATAAACTAAAATTACAAGGTAAAGGTAACTATACAGGAGAAGTTACCAAAGACTGGGAGATAAAAAAGGCTCCACTTCATATTGTAAATGCTACCATAGCTGAGAAGAAATGTGATGGAAAGATAGATGCAAAGGTTTTAGCAGTTACCTTTGATGGCCTGCAAAACGGAGAGACTTTAGTAAAAGATACAGACTATACTGTAACTGGAAGATTCTCTGATGCAAAGGTAGGTACAGGTAAGACTGTAGAGATAAAAGTAACCTTAAACGACAATGATAAACTAAAAAACTATGAGTTGAAAGAGAGTACCTATAAACTCATAAATCAGGAAATTAAGCGTGGACAGCATGCAAAGCCACAGTATATTGGAGAAATTGGATTAGATGATAGTGATCCAGACAATAAGTTTAAGTATTCTGTGGGTATATGGAATGGTGCACAGTACAAAATGGATGACGGGAACTGGCAGGATAGTAATGTGTTTACAGGGATAGATCCGGGAAGCACACATACCTTTTCTATTAGAGTAAAGGCTTCAGAGGGAATAGATGCGAGTGAAGAAGTTAAGGGTAATGCTGTTAAATTCGATCCTATTGCAAATAAAAACAGTCCTGTACTTAAGTACAAGGTTGAGAATGGTACTGAGTCAGGTAAGAAGAAAATTACTCTAACAAGTGAAGCAAATGTAGAATACAGCTTTGATGATGGTGAAAATTATTTTGAGGTAAATGTTAAAGACAATATTGATTCAGCTACTACTCCTGTTAAGGTAGCTGTGCGTTTTAAGCAGACTAAGACGCAAAAGCCTTCTTCAGAGACAAAACAGGAGATAGATGTAAGCAAGAATAGCTATGAGGGAGAGGCGCCTGAATTAGACGGAAGCTATGAGGTAGATAGCAGCCATGCTAATAAATTTGTATATAAGGTAAAAGCCAAACAGAATGCACCTGACGGTGAGGCCTATCAGTATTCAATGGATTTATCAGGCTGGAAAGAGCCGGCAGAAGCTAATGGTTTTGTTACTTTTGATAATATAGATCCTAAGTCAACTCATATCTTCTATGCCAGTATAAAAGCAACTGGAACTCATGGGGAAGGTATGCGGGGCAGTAAAAAGGTAACCTTTGACCTCCTTGCTAAGACAGAAAAGCCTGATCTTAATGTTAGTGTTAGCGGTGAGAAGGGTTATAAAACTGTTACTATTACAGAGGTTGCAGGTGCATTGTATAAGTTTGGTGATGGTTCTTGGCAGGGTCAAAATAAGATAGAAAATGTAGCTGATGAAAAGATGACTGTAGGTATCCGCTATGCAGAAACTACTACACATAAGGCTTCAGAGGCTGTATACAAAGAAGTAACTGTCAATGAGAAAGAGAATAACAATTCTTCAGGAAGTGGAGGAAGCTCGGGAAGTACTGGAAGCTCAGGAGGTACAAGCAGTGCAGGAAGCAGCGGTTATTCACAGAGTAATGATTATAGTAACTATGTGCCATATGCACCATATGCTCCTTTAGTATCAGGCTCATCTGAGACAAAAAGTCAGGAAAATACAACAAGTGCTAAGCAGGAAGATAAAAAGACTGAACCTGCTAAAGAGGTTAAACAGGAAGATAGTATTACTAAGTCTGAGGTTTCAGCTGATACAGAAGTAAAGCCTGTAGTAAAGAAAGAGGCTGAGGCGGTATCTAAGACTAAGGCTGAGGCAAATATCGGCTTAGAGGATATTTCTAAGGCTGTAGAGGCTGCTGATAATAATAACGAGACTACAGTGAAGCTTAAGGTTACAGCACCTAAGGGAACTAAGGCTGTAGATGTAAAGCTTGAAAATGGAATCTTAGACAGTCTGGTAAATTCTGTTATTAAGACTTTTGAGGTAACAGCAGCTAAGTTAAAGTTAAGATTTGAGAATAAGGCTCTCGCCTCCATTAATGATAATAGTGAGGGAGATGTGAATCTTTCAATTTCTAAAGTTACCAAACTTGACAGCAGAGTGAAGAAGATTGCAGGCAAGAGACCTGTGTACAAGATTTTGTTAAAGTCCGGAGATACTAAGATTAATGTTCTTGATGAGGGTAAGGTTAAGATAAGTATTCCTTATAGTAAGCCTGACGGTGAAAAAGCTAAAGGCTTGTATGTGGCTTATTTTAATGAGCAGGGTAAGACTGTGAAAATAAAAGCTTCTTATGATTCAAAGGCTAAGGTACTTAATTTTAATACAAAACATTTTACCAGCTATATGGTAGGATATAAAGCTCCTAAGAAGGCTAAAAAGTAGATAAAGTACTGATAAAAGTTTTATCAAATAAAAAATGCTGTCACACAGAAAATAGTGTGACAGCATTTTTAAGTTTGTAATATGTCAGTGAAAAAGCTAAAGATAAGATTACTCTTCTGAGAACATATCTTTGCCAACACTGCAATCTGGACATTCAAAGTCATCAGGAAGATCTTCAAACTTTGTACCGGGAGCTATACCCATATCTGGACATCCTTCTTCTTCATCATATACCCATCCACAAACATCACATACATATCTTGCCATAAGTGTTCTCCTTTATTTTATATAATTATTAAGAGTAAAATACTACTCTATTTCAAAATAAATTATACACTATTTAATTGTGGAAAACAATAACAAAATGAACTTTATTAAAAGTGTATATATTTTTAAACAAAATTTTATTTCTTCATCTTGTAAGCCTGCTCACAGTAGATACAGCGATAAGTGATATTCGCCTTGTCCGTAAGTTTAAAAATATGAGGAAGTCCTCTTTCTACAGAGGTTATGCAGCGAGGATTTTTACAGGTAAATATATCTTTTACAGTTTCAGGAAGAGTTGGGTGCAGCTTATCTTTTATTACTCCATCAACTATTACATTAACTGTAATGCTGTCTCCAAAGATAGAAAGCATAGGGAGATTTAACTCTTTAGGTATTCCTTCTATTTTAATAATATCTTTCTTACCCATCTTGGAACTTTTGGCATTTTTAATAATGGCTATCTGGTTATCATGTCTGCTTAGATGAAGGTATTTATAAATGGACATTGAAAGTCCTGCAGGAATGTGATCAATTACATAGCCTGAATTAAGACCGCTTATATTTAACATAATTATCCTCCCTATGCTAATTCAAGTAAACGCAGAATAAGAGCCATTCTTACATAGACACCGTATTTTGCCTGTTGAAAATAGGTTGCTCTCTTGTCGTTATCAACTTCAGTTGCTATCTCATTAACTCTTGGAAGAGGATGAAGTATCATAAGATCTTCCTTTGCATTTGTAAGCTTAGGCATATCAAGAATATAGGTATCTTTAAGCCTGATATAATCCTCTTCATTGAAAAAGCGTTCCCTCTGAACCCTTGTCATATAGAGCACATCCAGCTCAGGAAGTGCATTTTCAAGAGAAGTGGTTTCTACATAAGGAGCATTGTTTGCATTTAAGATTTCAGTTTTAACATATTCGGGAAGTTTAAGTTCATCAGGAGAAATAAGTACAAATTTTATTTCAGGATATCTTACAAGTTCCTGAATAAGAGAATGAACAGTTCTTCCAAACTTGAGGTCGCCACACAGACCGACTGTCATATGTCCCAATTCGCCACGAAGTTCCTTTATGGTAAGTATGTCTGTAAATGTCTGGGTAGGATGGTTATGTCCTCCGTCACCGGCGTTGATTACAGGGATGTCAGAGTACATAGATGCTACCTGTGGAGCACCCTCTTTAGGATGACGCATAGCACAGATGTCTGCATATGCCGAAATTACCCTTATGGTATCGGCTACGGTTTCACCCTTTGCCGCTGAACTTGAGGAACTTTCAGAAAAACCGAGGACACTACCGCCTAAATTAAGCATTGCTGCTTCAAATGAAAGGCGGGTTCGTGTACTCGGTTCATAAAATAATGTAGCTAATTTTTTACCATGGCAGATTTCTTTGTATTTTTCAGGCTGTCTGTAAATATCAGATGCAAGAGCCAAAATCTCATTGGTTTCATCAACTGAAAAATCAAGCGGACTTATCAGATGCCTCATAATTACCTCCTTACAAATGTACATTAATATCATCTGAACAATTTTATTACATAATCGAAAATATAGCAAGAGGGATTTGATATTTAGTTTTTATTCTTGAAAAATTGCAGGCTTCTTATTATACTATTAAGAGAAGGAAATGGCAGAAGTGCAAGGTTATGATTTATATGCTTTACTAAAGAGCAGGATTAAAAAATTGGAGGAAAATATAATGGCAGAGTTTAAAGATAAGGTAATGTATTTGGGGCACAGCGGATTTTTGCTTGAGCTTGAGAGTGCTACCTTGATTTTTGATTGGTATCAGGGAGAGATTCCACCATTAAGAGGAGATAAGCCTGTATATATATTTGCAAGTAATATAAATCAGGATCATTTCAGACCTGAAATATTCGGAGCTGTTGAACAGTTGCCTCATGCAGAGATTTTTATAGGATATGATCATTCCATTTCAGAGGTGGATACATTTTTAGACAGCCTTCCTGAGAGAATTCAAGACCATGTCAGCTGTTTTGACGGGGATGCCAGGCTTTATTCGGAAAATGAGGAAATGCTTGTAAGTTCTATTCCGTCAACTGAGAATGGAGTGGCTTTTATAGTTGAGATTGAAGGAAAGACTATATTCCATGGAGGAACCCTATATCTTAATCAGACAGCTTCTGAAGAGGATTATAATAAATGGTATGAAAAAATGAAGAATGATCATCCGGAATTAAACATAGCGGATTATAAGATGTATCTGAATCATTGTGAAGAGGAGTTTGGAAAATATACTGAAAAAATTAAAGGCAAAACTTTTGATTATGCAATGCTTCCTCTCGAGCCAAAACATGGGGACATAGGTGAAAGAACCATAAAGAGGTATATGCAGGTAGCAGATTATAAGCTGTGGTCACCGATGCAGCTGCATGGAATGTACGATGCAGTGGATGAATTTGTAACAAATTATCCTGAATTTGCTAAAAACATGATAGGGGTTACTAAGAAGAGTGGAGTAAAACAGGCTATAAAGTCCGGTGAGAAGTATGAGCTGTAGAGGCTTATAGGGAGATTAATGTGATTAAAATTGATTTAGTTACAGGGTTTTTAGGCTCGGGGAAGACAACATTTATTAAAAAATATGCTAAGTATTTTTTAGATAAGGGCTTAAAAATAGGAATACTTGAAAATGATTACGGTGCGATAAATATAGACTTAATGTTATTAGGAGATCTTTTAGGTGAAAATTGTGAGTTGGAAATGATAATTGGTGGAGGAGATCTTTTAACTCATAAGAGGAGGTTTAGAACTAAGCTGATTGCAATGGCAATGAGTGGATATGACAGAGTGATAGTAGAGCCTTCAGGTATATTTGAACCTGAAGAACTGTTTGATTTACTGAGTGAAGAGCCTTTAGACAGATGGTATGAAGTAGGAAGTGTTATTACCATAGTAGATGTGAGTTTTGAAACTGAACTGTCTGAAGCTTCAGAGTATCTGCTTGCTGTTCAGCTTGCCAATGCAGGGGCAGTGGTATTTAGCAGACAGGAAAACTATAGGTATGGGGGAATTAAGGAAACAATTTGTTATTTAAATAGCCTGCTTGCAAAAATTAAGTGTACGAGGAAGTTAAGTGAAGGGGATATAGTGCTGTCTGAAAATAAATTTGAAGTCTGTGATTTTATGAGGATTGAGAATGCAAATTATGTGATTTCAGATTATGAAAAGAATTTTTTTGAAAAAAAAGATTATTCTTCTATCTTTATTATGAACTCAAATCTTACAAAGGAAAAACTTACAGAAAAGGCAAAGAAATTTTTTGAAAAATCAGAACAATTTGGAAGAGTAATTCGGATTAAGGGTTTTATAGAAGAAAATGGAAGATATTTTTTTATAAATATGACAAAAAATAAAATGGAAATTAACAGCATAGAAAAAGGACAGAATATACTAATAGTAATAGGAGAAGAACTTAATGAAGATGAGATAAAAAATGAAATTATAGCATAAAAATACATGATTACAAAATATTTATAAAAATATACAATATTAATTCTATTGTAAAAAAAGTGAATTCCAGAATAAAGTAAAAAAAGAATGATGTATAAATTTGCAACCAATTGTATTAATCATGTTGATTATAATTTTAAACTTTGATATAATTTAAAAGGAAGTATATAGTAGGTTAAGAAAGGACAGGATTAAAATTGGCACTGGTAGAAGACAAGGACGATAATTTTAAGGAAGATCCTATAGATAGAGAGAAAATTGGAGAATATTTTTCGAGTATATTCGATGTATTTTCGCATACTGCAAAGGGTAAGTATGTATTCATTATGAATATCCCCAATAACTATGTTTACTGGTCAAGTGAGGCAGTGTCTTATTTTGGATTGAAGAGTAACAGAATGTACAATCCAATAGAAGTTTGGGGAGAAAAGATTAATCCTCATGATCGGGAAATGTTCTACAAAGATATAAAGAGTTTGCTTGAAAAAAGAATTGATGAGCATAATCTTACTTATAGGATTAAGAATAAGAATGGTGACTATGTTACCTGTACATGTAGGGGACGCATAATTTATGATGATAATGGTGAGATGCTTTATTTTGCAGGTAATGTAATTAATCACCAGAAAAGTGAGCTGATTGATCCAGTTACAGGACTTAGAAATCGAGATGGGCTTTTTGCCTGCATGAATGATTTGAAAAAGGAAAATAAAAAATATTATTTTCTTATGGCAGGTCTTAAGCAGTTTTATAAGGTAAATTATGCTTATGGCTATGATTTTGGCAATCAGATTTTAGGAATAATTGCCGATATGTGGCGTGAAATAAATGATAACGGTGTAGTTTTTAGGACTGAAGGAACTAAAGCAGTTCTGCTATTTGAGATGGACAAATACAGTAAAAGAGATGTAGAGAAAAAGTACAAGGAAGTCTCAGATAAGTTGAAACAAGGAATAGAGTATAATGGATGTAAAGTTTTCCTCAGTATTTATGCCTGCTTATACGAATCTACCAATTTGGATTTAGATGTAAATACAATTTATAACTGTGCTATGTATGCTGCCAATAAAAAGAAAAAAGAAGAAAATGATGAAATATTTTTAGTTACGGAAAATCTATTTTCAGGAAATAAGATTTTTATGGAAAAACTTAGTTATATCCGTAATTGCATACATAAAAATTTTATGGGCTTTTATCTTGTTTATCAGCCTATTGTATCTGCAGATACTGGTGAACTTACAGGAGCTGAGGCTCTTATAAGGTGGAAGGGTGAACCGTATGGATTTGTACCTCCTAACGAGTTTATTGAATGGCTTGAAGGAGATACAATATTTTATGATTTAGGAAATTGGATAATAAGACAGGCAATAAGAGATACCAAAGAACTTATAGAAATTTATCCCGATATTTTAGTAAATATTAACTTAGCATATCCTCAGTTGCAGAATTTGAGATTTAAATCTGATCTTAGTGATATATTAGAAGAGGAGGGATTTAATCCACAAAATTTAAATCTGGAACTTACAGAGAGATGTAAATTTAGTAATATCGATACTTTAAGAAGTAGTATTGCCTTTTTTAAGTCATTGGGGATAAACACTGCACTAGATGATTTTGGAACAGGATATTCAGCCCTTGATCTTATGGTGGAACTTCAAGTAGATGAAATTAAGATTGATAAGAGTTTTATTCAGGACATTGATAAAGATATATCAAGACAGAGCCTCTTAAAAGCTATTACAACCTGTGCTCATGAGTTGGGCAAGAGAGTTTGTGTAGAAGGAATAGAAACTGAAGTGATGGCAGGCTATCTGTATAATCATTTTGAGATTACCAAATATCAGGGTTATTATTTTTCAAAGCCTCTTGAAAAACAGGATTTAATAGACTGGGTTAAGAAGAATAAGGAAGATTTTGCAAAATAAAGGAGTATGGCTGGATGAATTTAATTCAAACAGCCGCACTCCTTATTTTATATGTATTATGAAATTTTACTAAAATTATTATTCATTTCCATCAAAACAGTAGGTACAAAGATTTTCCTTGCCTATGCCGATTGACTCTACCATATCATCAAGTCTGTTAAATCTTAAAGAGGTGAAGCCGAGCTGCTTGCGGATTTCATCTACCATTTTTTTGTATTTTTCTGAATCAGGATTAGTATATTCTTCTAAAATATCACTAGATATATCTTCACCCTCTTCATTTCTAATAATTCTTCTTGTAATTAAATCCATGTCTGAAGTAGAGCGGGAGAAATTGATATATTTACAGCCGAACATAATAGGTGGGCAGGCAGGTCTTACATGTACTTCTTTTGCACCACTTTTATAAAGAAATTCAGCAGTTTCTCTAAGCTGTGTACCTCTTACAATTGAATCGTCTATTAAAAGTATTTTTTTCCCCTCTATGAGCTCATGTACGGGTAGGATTTTCATTTTAGCAATGAGATCCCGTTTGGACTGAATTGTGGGCATAAAAGAGCGAGGCCAAGTCGGTGTATATTTTATAAACGGCCTTGAAAAAGGTATTTCAGATTCGTTTGCATATCCGACAGCATGTGCAGTACCTGAATCAGGTACACCTGCAACTATATCAATATCATTAATGGACATATTATCACGCTTAGCCATAAGGCTACCACATCTGTTTCTCATGTATTCAACTGAAACCCCCTCATAACCGGAAGAAGGGTAGCCAAAATATACCCAAAGGAATGAACATATTTTTTTGGGGTTATTGGGATTTGAAAGCACTTTGATGCCTTCGGGGGTAATTATATCTATTTCGCCGGGAGCAAGTTCTTTGTAGTGCTCATATCCTAAATTGAGATAGGCGAAGCTTTCAAAAGAGGCACAGTAGCCTTCTTCTTTTTTTCCTATGGCAATGGGTGTACGCCCAAGAGAGTCTCTTGCACAGTATATTCCGAGGGGAGTAAGGATGAGCATTGTCATAGAGCCTTCAATTTTTTCCCATACATATTGTATGCCCTCTATAAGATTAGTTTTTTGATTTATAATAGCGGCTACAAGTTCGGTTTGATTCACCTTGCCTCCGCTCATTTCAAGAAAATGGGTACCACCATTTGCTGCAATATCATCAGCGATTTCATCAGCATTGTTGATTCTTCCTACAGTAACTAGAGAGAAGGTTCCATGATGTGACCTTACAATTAGAGGCTGAGGTTCATAGTCAGAGATACAGCCTATCCCGAAGTTTCCTCTCATTTCCTGCATATCTCTGTCAAACTTGCTTCTGAAAGGAGAATTTTCGATATTGTGGATTGCCCTTTCAAAACCGTTTTCACCTAAAACAGTCATTCCGGCTCTGCGGGTACCAAGATGTGAGTGATAGTCTGTCCCAAAGAATAAATCAAAAACACAGTCATTTTTAAGTGCTGCTGCAAAAAAACCTCCCATTTATTTAGCCTCCTTATATATGTGATAATGATATTACAAGTTGGTATATTAGTCAACTATTAGAACAATTAAAGAAATTTAAAAATTATATAACCCCTACTAATATAATAAGCAGGAGTTATCATATAACCTATACTTCGGCAGGCTGATTAAGCTTTATCATTTTTACAAATTCAGTTCGGGTAAGCGGCTTGCTAAAATAATATCCCTGTATATATTTACAGCCTAGTTTGATAATTTCTCTTGCCATTTCCCTGGTTTCCACACCTTCAGCAACAACCTCAAAACCCACGGAAATAGGAGTCTTAACAAAATTTTTCAATAAAATCATAGACTTTTCGTCAGTAGAGATAAAAGGAGCTTGAACAATTGACTTGTCTATTTTAATTAGTTTTAATGGCAATGATAAAATTCTTGAGAGAGAGGAGTAGCCTGTTCCAAAATCATCAAGAGAGAATGTGATATTTTTATCATAAAGTGTCTTTATGTTTTTATCAACAATATCTGTAAATTCACTGGCTGAAGTCTCTGTAATTTCAAGATTTATCTGGCTTGGAAAGATACGATGTTGTTTTAGGACTGCCATTATATTGGAGGCAAGGTTACTCTGAAGGCATTCAACCATGGACACGTTTACCTCTATGTATTCAAAGTCATAGTCACTGAGGTGTTCTTCAGAAATCACACGACATACTTCATTTAAAACAAAGCTTCCTATATCAATAATCAGTGAGCTTTTTTCAGCAATTGGTATGAATATATCAGGTGGGACGAAATTGCCCTCATCGTCTCTCATTCTGATTAAGGCTTCAGCAGATGTAAATTTCTTTTTCTCTGTATTATAAATAGGCTGAAAATATACTTCAAGGCGGTTATCATTAAGTGCAGTTTTAACCAGTTCTTCTATACGCACAATTTCTGCATCACTTTTAAGATTGAGATTTTCAGCTTCTACTGTAAGTATATTATCGCTATTTTCATAAAGTTTTAATGCGGCAAAAAGATTCTCTACCATCCTTATACTGGAAACATGTTTAGGAGAACTGAAAGCACAGCTGGTTGAATATACAGGGATACTGAGCCTTGTGGAATTGGAAAGTATCTTCATTATATTACAGGTTTCTTCATAGACCAGTCTTGCCTCAGTTTCGTTATTTTCGTCCATAATTATGATGTACTGCCCATTATTAATTTTAAACATAAGCAGCTTTTTAGAAAACTGTTTAAGACTCTTTATAAAAATTCCTTCGGCATGCAGGATTCTGTTTTTTTCTACAGTTTTCACAAGTAAATCGAAATTGTGTATGTTTATTGCTATACACTGGGTATGCGAGTCGGGTGAGAACCTTGATTCACACATTGTAATAAAAGCATCACGATTCATCATAAGTGAGTCATCTGAATAATATTCACTTGGATTCTGCATATAGGAGAATACAAGTGTGATAAAAATTGTAGAAGTAAACTGAAGTGAGGCAGCCATCGGAAAAAGGTAATCAAAAACTGTTCCTGTAATAAAAATAAAAGGTATGGCAGGAAGCAGTATTTTATGATTTCGTGATAGAGCCTGCCTTCCCCGCAGTAGCAGAAAAGATGCTATGGCTGCATAATACAAATCTAAACAATAAAAAATAGCAAAATAAGGACCATATTCAAAAAATCCGCCGGCAGTTATAGAGAATACAAATTCTGTATTGTAATTAGACAGTAACAACGTAACTATAAAAATTATAGGAGCAATAAACAACTTAAGTATATTGCGCCCATGTATACGCCGGTTTACGGCAACAGATGTATATACAATCATATAAGCAAATGCAGCATACATCAGTATGTATTTAAGGGAATGCAGCGAGTAAAGTAAAAATCTGTTAGTACTTATGCGGCCACCAATTACGATAAGGTCAACAAGGGTATTTAGGAGCAAGATAAGTATGGCTTGCAGCACCAAGTTGTTGCGATAAAGCGAGGCTGTTTTCTTAATTCGATTAGCTAAAATAAGGGAGATTAATGTTAATATAGAGCATACATCAAGCCAGATACTATATTCCATTGGTGTTTACCTCCTTTTTTAAAAATTTAGCCAGGTCATTTGCAAAAAGTGGCTTAGAAAAATAATATCCCTGCAAATAATCACAGCCTAATTGGATTGCATAATTTTTAGCACTTTCAGTTTCTATATGTTTAGCTTTAACAATCATTCCAAATTCCTTGAGCAGCTCAAGAGTGCAGTTCATAAGATTGTCTGCCAGTTCGGACTCAAGTGCATTTTCGGTTAAAACTTTATCTATACTTACTGAAGTAATTGGCATTTCAAGAAAGGCAGAGGCATTTGTATAGCCGTTGCCGTAATTTTCGAGAGTGAACCTAAAGCCGGAATTATGTATGGCCTTCATGTTTTCTGCGATTACTCCGTCATAATCAGCAATAGTATTTTTTGCCAACTCAAAGCAAATGATCTTTGGTGGAATATCATATTGTGCTGCAAGATTAACGAGTTTTTCTACTTCGTTTTTCTTTAGTAGGATTGAAATTGGTATAACTATTTCTACAGACCTTATTCCCAGTATAATAAGGTCAGAATCCCTTATAGTTTTAAAAAGCATTTCAAGTACATAATTATAGAGAGATATAATTAATCCGTATTTTTCTGCAACACTTATAAAGGTATGTGAATTCACATAACCAATTTCAGCTGTATTCATAGTAAGTTCAGTCCTTACAGAATCAAATAAACCTGATGAGACATTAAGTTCAGGCAGGAATTTTAATTCTATACAAGGCTTTTCATATAAATTAAGAATTTTTGATGAAATAAGACGCTCTTTGTCTGTAACATTAATATCTATATCATCAATAGTTAAGTACTTCTGATTTTTGGATACTGTGGCAGTTGACTCTAATTGAAGAATCTCATGCAGCATATTCGAGCTTGCAATATCCTTAGGACAGTTATATATGAAAACCCGTTTTAGGAGGAGAATCATATTAGTATCAGTTATTTCAAAAGGGGAATTAAATCGTTCCTCTATCTTGTCTGCAAGTATTTCAGCCATATGAGTATTTGACCATGAATTGTCCAGGGAAATGTATATGGCAAATTTACCTCTTCCGTATGAATAGACATTTGCATGTTTTAAAAGATGTGACAGGAAAACGGATACATCCAAAATCAGGGCATTGGTGCAGTCTATACCGAGTTCTTTGTCCCAGGCATCAATCATTTCTATATTGAGGGTAATAATTGCAATTGGTTTTTTCATAGATATTGCAACACTGAAATTAGTAAACAGTGCATCCTTGTTTTGGAGTCCTGTCACAAAATCAATATAGTCTGAAGGGCTTTCTATAGTTATATAGGTAATTAATACCGTTATTGTCATAAAAAAGCTTTCAATTGCAAGTTGAGGCATGAAAAACTGTATGATGGTTCCTAAGACAGGTATATATGGAAGAACGGTAAAGGCAATCCTCTTGTCGTTTCTTACATTTTGTCCGTACCTCCTTATAGTTACTATAATGAAGAAGAGGTAGTAGAAGGCTATCACATATAGGAGATAAAGTAGAAGCCTTCTGTGATATCCTGAAACAGGACTTATGTAAAATACGGTTTGAGCAAAAGGATTTAAAGTAATGGTAAACACTGCCACAGCTGCAGGACTGTAGAGCAGAAATTTAGTTAATATCTCATCAATTTTTATGTTGAGTACCGAATACTCGTAAAGTAGAAAAAAAGTACAGCACAAAATATTAGTATAGAAAAAGACCATTGACAGGATATTTAATATGAGAGTAAAATCACCTATAGATTTATTGTTGTAAAATACATAATTCTCTATAAGGACTTGAGATAAAGCAGTAAAGGACGAAAGAAGCGAGCAAATATACAAGCTTTTAAATATTTTACTGTAAGGAAGAGTTACAGTATTTCTAAATATCAGCATATAGCCAAGAACCAGCTCTAAAATAAATGCAGCCACTTCAAACCAATAATTATTCACCATTATAATCTCCAGGATATCTATATTTAATAAAGTAACAATCAATACATTAACTATTATAATACAAGTATAATACAAAATGGTTACAAAAAAAAGGAAAATTAAAATTTTTTTTGAATAATAATAATATGGGCTTTGTCATGGAGGTAAAAATGGGAAAAGTTAAGTGTATAAGGGAGATTAGAGAAGAACTTGAACATAAGATGCTTTGTGAGTTTGCATCTTTTGCAGACAGTTCGGAAGGAAGAGATAAAAAAGAAGAGCCTGATGAGATAAGAACAATTTATCAGAGAGACAGGGACAGGATATTACACTGCAAGTCTTTTAGAAGGCTTAAGCATAAAACACAGGTTTTTTTAGACCCTGAAGGAGACCATTACAGAACCAGACTTACACATACACTTGAGGTTGCACAGATAGCAAGGACAATTGCGAGGGCATTGATGTTAAATGAGGATTTAACTGAGGCTATAGCTTTGGGGCATGACTTAGGACATACTCCTTTCGGTCATGCGGGAGAGAGGGCTTTGAATCGGATTTCTCCTTATGGTTTTCTACATAATGAGCAGAGTGTCAGAGTAGTGGAATTGCTTGAAAAGCATGGTGAGGGGCTGAATCTTACTAAAGAAGTAAGAGATGGGATTAGAAATCATAGGAGTGCCTGTGAGCCTTATACTTTAGAAGGAAAGATAGTAAGGCTTTCAGATAAGATAGCCTATGTAAATCATGATATAGATGATGCGTTAAGAGGGGGAATTCTTACAGAAGAGGATCTGCCTGCAGAATTTACGGATATAGTAGGGCATAGTGTGGCAGGAAGGATTGATGCTATGGTCAAGGATGTAATTTTTACAAGTTTCGGCAAAAACGAAGTGAAAATGTCCGAAAAAGTTGAAGGAGCAATGAGAGGACTCCGCAGCTTCTTAATGCGAGAGGTGTATAGTAATCCGGCTGCTAAGAGTGAGGAGGTACAGGCTCAGAGGCTTGTGGAGTATTTATATAGACATTATCTTGAAAACTATGAAACTTTACCGGAAGAATATAAAAAGCTTGCTGATGAAATGGGAGAACCTGTGGAGAGAGTAGTATGCGACTATATAGCAGGTATGTCCGATGATTTTGCTATTAAAACTATAAAAGAGATTTTTGTACCTGTTCGTTGGGGTAAATATTAAGGAGGCTCATGTTTTATTCGGAGGAGATTGTAGATGAGGTTAGGGAAAGAAATGATATAGTTGATGTTATTTCACGCCATGTAAATCTTACAAGAAGAGGGGTTAATTATATAGGGTTATGCCCTTTCCATGGAGAGAAGACACCATCGTTTTCTGTAAATCAGAGTAAGCAGATTTTTCATTGCTTTGGATGTGGAGTAGGTGGTAACTGCATCAGCTTTATGATGAAGTACGATAATCTGACATTTACCGAAGCGGTAAAAGAGTTGGCTGACAGGGCAGGAATGGTTCTTCCGGAAGAAACGGGAAATGAAAGCGGAAGGAAACAGGCGGATTTAAGAACAAGAATGCTTGAAATATATAAAGATGCAGCCACATTCTACTATTATCATTTAAGGGGAGATTATGGTAAATTCTCTATGGAGTATCTGAAAAACAGAGGGCTTAGTGATGAAACCATACATAAATTCGGATTGGGATATTCCGTAAAGTCATACAATGCCTTATATACCTATTTAAAATCTAAAGGTTACAGTGATGAGCTTATGATTAAGGCTGAACTTGTGAGTTTTAAAGAAGGCAGAGGAGTGTTTGACATGTTTTGGAACAGAGTGATGTTTCCGATTATGGACCAAAATAATCGTGTCATTGCCTTTGGCGGAAGGGTGATGGGAGAAGGCGAACCAAAATATCTTAATTCAAGAGAAACGGATATATTTAATAAGAGGCGTAATCTGTATGGACTTAATTTTGCAAAGCACAGCCGAGAAAAATATATGTTGCTCTGTGAGGGATATATGGATGTAATAGCACTTCATCAGGCAGGTTTTACCAATGCTATTGCCTCTTTAGGTACGGCACTTACAGAGGAGCAGGCGAGGCTTATAGCAAGATATGTAAAGGAAACAGTTATAACTTATGATAGTGATGGAGCCGGAGTAAAGGCTGCCTTAAGGGCGATTCCCATGCTGAAGGCTGCCGGAATTAAGACTAAGATACTGAACCTTTCTCCTTATAAAGACCCCGATGAGCTTATAAAGGCTGCAGGAAGGGCGGAATTTGAAAAAAGGATTGAAAATGCAGAAAATAGTTTTGACTTTGAACTTTTAACTATGGAGCAATCTTTTAATCTTTCAGAACCGGAGGGAAAAACAGAATTTTTGAATAAAGTAGCTGAAAGGCTTACAGATTTTCAGGAAGACTTAGAGCGTGAAAACTATATAGCGGCGGTTGCGGAAAAATATTTTGTATCTAAAGAGTCGCTTAACAGGCTTGTAATTAAGATTGGTGGAGCTAAAGAAATAAGGGAAGTTTATAAGGAAGCAGGTGAAAGAACGAAGAAGGCTGAGAGAGCCAAAACGGCAGAAGAAGGAATATTAAAAACGAGCAGATTGCTGTTAGCCTTAATTTATAATCAGCCAAGCCTCTACATACGCATAAAAGATATTATATTTCCGGAAGATTTTGTACTGCCTCTATATAAAGATGTGGCAGGCAGGATGTTTAGAATTATAGATTCTGGAGGTGTGATTAATGTAGCAGAGATGATAAGCAGATACGAGTCAGCAGATGACCAGGCTTTAGTTACAGAAATATTTGAAGATAAATTTGACTTAAGTCTGGTTAAAAATGAGCAGGAAAAAGTATTTAGGGAAGTAGTTATAAAAGTAAAGATGGCTGGTCTTGATGAAGCGTTGAGGAGACTTGACGATAATGATATGAAAAGTTTTATGGAGATAAAAAGAAGACAGAACGAACTCAACAAACTGAAATTTTAATTTGAGCAACTTACAGGAGGATGAGCATATGGACGAAAAGGTACTGAAAGGTAAGTTGAAGGAACTTGTGAAAGCGGCAAAGATGAAGAAAGGAGCATTGGAGGCAGAGGAAGTTAAAAGCTTTTTTTCTGATTGTGAAATAAGTGACAATGAATTAAAAAAGTGTTATAAATACCTTGAAAATAATGGTATAGATGTGCTTTTCATAAGCAGTTCAGATGAGGATGAGGACGAAGATAAAATCTTATTAGAGATGGGCTATGATGAAGAACCGGATGAAAAAATTGAAGACGGGAATGTTTTGGCTGCGGATGGAATTGGAACAGATGATCCTGTGAGAATGTATCTGAAAGAAATCGGAAAAGTGGCACTGCTCTCTATTGAAGAGGAAGTAGAGCTTGCAAAAAAGATAGAAGAGGGTGACGAAGATGCAAAACAGCAACTTATAGAAGCTAATTTGAGGCTGGTAGTAAGTATAGCAAAAAAATATATTGGAAGAGGACTGCAGTTTTTAGATCTTATACAGGAAGGAAACATTGGACTGATAAAGGCAGTAGAGAAGTTTGACCACAAAAAGGGTTATAAATTCAGTACATATGCAACTTGGTGGATTAAGCAGTCAATAAGCAGGGCTATAGCGGATCAGGCAAGAGCCATAAGGATTCCGGTACATATGGTAGAAACTATAAATAAAATAATACGGGTACAAAGACAGCTTACTCAAGAGTTTGGGAGGGAGCCACAGCCTGAGGAAATAGCAGAAAAACTTAATATGGAAACTGAAAAGGTAAGAAGCATATTAAAGATTGCACAAGAGCCTGTATCTTTTGAGACTCCTATAGGAGAGGAAGAGGACAGTCATATTGGAGACTTTATTCCGGATGACGGCAATATGGCACCGGTTGAGGCTGCGGCTTATGCTATTTTAAAAAGACAGCTTGCAGATGTGCTTGGAAGTCTTACAGAGAGGGAGGCAAGGGTAATAAGGCTGAGATTCGGTCTCGATAATGGGCGTACCCATACCTTAGAAGAAGTGGGAAGAGAGTTTGATGTAACCAGAGAAAGGATAAGGCAAATTGAGTCTAAGGCTTTAAGAAAACTCAGACAGCCGAGTAGAAGTAGAAAATTGAAGGATTATTTAGAATAATGAGGAAAAGAAAAAAAATACCAAAAAGAATGCTTGCGATTGCATCTTTGGTGGATTCATCCAAGGTTTTAGCAGATGTAGGATGTGATCATGCTTATATTTCAATCAATCTTATTGAAAATGGAAAGGCTGAGAGGGTAATTGCATCTGATTTGAGAGAGGGTCCGTTAAAGATTGCAAGAGGGAATATAAAGTCTGCGGGACTTGAAGAAAAGATTGAAACAAGGCTATGTTCGGGCTTATGCGGATATGAGCCGAATGAGGTTGATACCGTTTTGATTTCAGGTATGGGGGGGATGTTAGTAAGAGAAATTCTTTCCGAAAGCAGAGATGTTGTAAATGGAGCAGATACTCTTATTTTGGAGCCTCAGTCGGATTTGAGAATAGTAAGGGCATATTTGAGGGAAATCGGCTTTGCTGTCATTGATGAGGATATGTTAAGTGAGTCCGGAAAATATTATCAGATAATAAAGGCGAAAAAAGGAAATTCGAAGAGGTCTTTTACGGCAGAAGATGAATTTGGGCCCATACTTATCAGGAAAAAACATCCTGTATTAAAGGAGTTTTTAATTAAAAGAAAGAGGCATTTTGAGGAATTATTGCAAAATAGAGAGTTTTTGCAATCACAAAATAATCTTGATAATGGCAGGGTTAAGGTGATAGAAGAGGAGTTGGGGCTGGTGCGTGAGGCACTTAGCAGATTTTAACTTATGGAGGAAACTATGGTAATAGAAATAGATGGAAAGATTATAGAATGTGAAAAGGAAACTACCTTATCTGATATTGCTGTAAAATTATATGGTGAAAATCATGGGAAATTATTAGCAAAGGTTAATGGAAAGCTTAAGGAATTATGGAAAAGGGTTCATGAGGATGCCAAAATAAGCTTTTATGATATAAATTCGGCCGATGGCAGAAAGACTTATGAAAGGGGAGTTTTATTTCTCTTTATAAAATCTGTACATGATGTATATGATAAGGATGAGGTTATGGGGATAAGCTGTGAGTATTCACTGGGGAATGGAATTTTTTGTGAAATAAAAGGAAGGGTAACTGTTGATGAGGAGTTTGCAGCTAACATAAAAAGTAGGATGGATGGGCTTGTAAAGGAAAATATATGGTTTGAAAAGAGCCTTGTATCAACTAAGGAAGCTGTTAATAAATTTTTGGATAGTGATTTACAGGATAAAGAACATTTGTTTAAGTACAGGAGGGGTTCAACTACTAATATATACAAGCTTGGAGAGTATCATGATTATTTTTATGGCTATATGCCTCCATCTACCGGAGTACTTAAATCTTTTGATCTTAAAGCTTATGATAATGGAATAGTAGTAACACTTCCAGACTATGGCGAGGGTTTTGAGGTGGCAAGGCCTAAATGGCAGCCTAGGGAACTGCTTTACAAAACTATGAAGGAAGCTAATTCTTGGGGGAAATGCCTTGGTATTGATACGGTTGGGGATTTGAATGATGCAATTTCTGAGGGTAGGATTAATGATGTGATGCTTGTAAATGAGGCCCTTCAGGAAGGAAAAATAGGGAAAATTGCAGAGAATATTGCCAGGTTTGGTAAGAAAATAGTGATGATTGCAGGACCTTCATCTTCCGGAAAGACTACATTTTCACATAGGCTCTCGATAGAACTTATGGTACAGGGACTGCGCCCTCATCCTATTGCAGTGGATGATTATTTTAAGAATAGGGATGAAACTCCTAGGGATGAAAATGGGGATTATGACTTTGAATGCCTTGAAGCAATAGATACAGCTCAGTTTAATAAAGATATGACAGATCTTCTTCTTGGAAAGGAAGTAAGTATGCCTTCTTATAATTTTAAGACAGGTAAGAGAGAGTACAAGGGTAAAAATCTTAAATTAGGTGAAAATGACATTCTTGTAATAGAGGGTATACATGGTTTGAATGATAAGTTTTCGGAGGCTTTGCCGAAGGAAAGTAAGTTTAAGATTTATATAAGTGCGCTTACACAGTTAAATATTGATAATCATAATAGAATACATACTACAGATTTAAGGCTGCTTAGAAGAATAATCAGGGATGCCAGGACAAGAGGAAATAGTGCTGAGGATACACTTGCGAGGTGGGCATCTGTCAGGAGAGGGGAGGAGAAAAATATTTTTCCGTTTCAGGAAGGTGCGGATGAAATGTTTGATTCTTCATTGATATATGAATTGGCAGTAATCAAGCAGTATGCAGAGCCTTTGCTTTTTGGAATATCTAAGGATTCGCCTTATTATTTGGAGGCGAATAGGTTGCTTAAGTTTTTGGATTATTTTCTGTCAATGCCGGCAGATGATGTGCCTAAGAATTCATTGGTAAGGGAATTTATAGGAGGAAATTGTTTTCCGGTTTAATATAGTATGGTTTGACGCAAGGGAAAGTATGTATTTAGCATGGTATGGTTTGACGCAAGGGAAAGTATATATTTCAGACTCGCTCCGGTTTTTCTACGAAAAACCTAATGCGCTCGCTTAGAAATTATACTTTCCCTTGCTGTTTAGATATATTGGAAAAACAAAATTAAATTTATTTTTATAAGAATTTTGTGAGGTGAAATCGAAGAGATATATAATAATCTTGTATTAAACTGGAAAAGGGAGGAGAAGGGGTGAGAAGAAGTGATAAAAACAGCTGCCTCTTTTGGGATAGGCAGCTTGTTAAATGTTATTGAAAAATGAGAAACACTATAAGCCGGGTTCTGTATCTGATGATCATCTATCTCGAATTGCTGTCACCAACAATCTCTATCGACCTACCTAAAAGCACGACGGGCAGCCGTATAGCTTTATATTTGGTCTTTCTTCGGATGGGGTTTACATGGCCTCCTTTGTTACCAAAAGAGCGGTGGTCTCTTACACACGCCTTTTCACCCTTATCCGGCTAAGCCGGACGGTTATTTTCTGTTGCACTTTCCTGGGAGTCGCCTCCACCAGGCGTTATCTGGCATCCTGCCCTATGAAGCCCGGACTTTCCTCACCTATCTTAGGTGCGATCATCTGTGTTTCTCAATTAAACAGTTTATCATAAAAGATAGGAGTTGGCAAGGTTGAGGATTAATTCAAAGCCTGTTTTATATCCTCTATTAAATCTTCTGCATCTTCAATTCCGCAGGAAATTCTTATAAGCCCGGCAGGTATTCCTGCAGCGGCAAGCTGTTCATCTGTAAGCTGGCGGTGAGTGGTGATTGATGGGCAGAGACAGCAGCTTTTTGCATCTGCTACATGAGTTTCAATAGCAATAAGCTTAAGTCTGGTCATAAATTTTTCGGCAGCTTCTCTTCCGCCCTTAATTTCAAATGAAACTACACCGGAACAGCCGTTTGAAAGATATTTATCGGCTAAATTGTGGTACTTATCTGATTTAAGTCCGGGATAGCTTACACTTAGAGTTCTTTCGTGGCTTTCAAGGAACTCTGCAACAGCCTGTCCGTTTTTTGAATGTTCTTTCATCCTTATATGAAGAGATTCTAAACCGAGATTAACAAGGAAGGCATTCTGTGGGGACTGGATAGCACCGAAGTCTCTCATAAGCTGTGCGGTAGCTTTAGTAATAAATGCTCCTGCTTTGCCAAACTGTTCTGCATAAACCAAGCCATGGTAAGATTCGTCAGGAGTACAGAGTCCCGGGAATTTCTCAGCATGAGCCATCCAATCGAAGTTTCCACCATCAACTATAACTCCGCCAACTCCACTACCATGTCCATCTATATACTTGGTGGTAGAGTGTGTCACTATGTCTGCACCCCATTTGATAGGCTGGCAGTTTATAGGGGTAGGGAAGGTGTTGTCTACTATGAGAGGTACGCCGTGCTCATGTGCAATTTTTGCAAATCTTTCTATATCAAGTACGGAAAGTGCAGGATTTGCAAGGGTTTCGCCAAATACAGCCTTGGTATTTGGCTTGAAAGCGGCATTAAGTTCTTCGTCTGTGGCATCAGGAGATATGAAGGTAACTTCTATTCCCATTTTTGGAAGAGTAACGCCGATGAGATTAAAGGTTCCGCCGTATATAGAAGATGAACATATAAGATGGTCACCACATTCACAGATATTAAAAATAGCAAAAAAGTTGGCTGCCTGTCCTGAGGAGGTAAGCATAGCGGCGGTTCCACCTTCAAGTGCGGCTATCTTAGCTGCTGCATGGTCATTGGTAGGATTTTGAAGTCTGGTATAAAAATATCCACTGGCTTCAAGATTGAAGAGTTTTCCCATTGCCTCACAGGAATCATATTTAAAAGTTGTGGACTGGATTATAGGCAGCTGTCTTGGCTCGCCGTTTTTAGGTGTATAACCTGCCTGTACACATTTAGTTCCTAATTTTAATTCACTCATAAATCATCCTCCTAAATTAAATATTATTGGGGGTATTACCTGTATTTTCAATTTGCCAGTTTAGTATAAGCGAAAATGGTTATAAAATCTATAGCTTTTATTTAAGTTTGTAATACATAATATTTATAAGGTGTTATAAAAAATATTGTAAAATACATAAAAAAGCTAACTCTTGTTAAATAATCAGAGTTAGCTTTTAAAATAATTATGAAGTTATATTTATGTAGCAACAAAGCCGCCTCGTCTTGATCTTTTAACAGAATATAGAGATCTGTCAGCGTTTTCTAAGGCTGCTTGCATAGACATACCGGGTGTTACTTCAGATGCGCCAATTGATACAGTTGTCCAGTATTCTTTGGAACTACCTGCTTTACGAATATCACTTATAAGTTTTTGAGCAAATTCAGTTGCAGCAGTTTTATCTTTCATTTTGCCGCAAAAAATTAAAAATTCATCACCGCCCATCCGGCAAAGTAAATCATTTTCACGGACTGCATACCTAAATATCCGTCCCATTTCCAACAGAACTTCATTGCCGGCAACATGTCCGTAAGTATCGTTAACTTCTTTAAAATGGTCTAAATCTAATATAAAAAACCAGCCATGCTCATACTTCTTTTCCTCCCATTGGTTACAGAAAGTTCGAAAATTGTCAAGACCGGTTAAGCCATCCTTATTTGCGAGAACAGCCATTTCTTCATTAGCATTCTGCAATTCTTGAACTTTTTTCAAAAGAGTTTTAGGATAATATTCACCTTCACCCTGCTCTTCATTAGGAAGAGATTGATGTATGTGGACAATTCTCCATTTATCATTAATTCTATGGAAGAGAAAGGTGAAACGGCTATCCATATTAATCATAACAGAGTTGTCGGTACTTTCTCCTAAGACAGAAAATTTTCCATATACAAAACAGGATTCAGAATCAAGCATTATAGGTTTACACCATAGATTTTTAAAATGGAAATCTACATCATTCCTATCTGCCATTTCATCGTAAAAAGAATTTAAAAATTCGGATAATTCAGTATAAAATTCATGGTCACCTGTTCCTATAATCATACACTCAGGTGCGACCCATTCCACAATCATTTTTTTAGCTTTTTCCCATTCGTTAGAGAAAAAACTGCGCCAAAGGTCCTCTGTCAGTTTAGAAAAGTCCACTTTCTGCCTCCTTATTTGTGTTTTAAATAATCTCTGACTTATGTATTTGTACTGCTCAGACTTATTGCGATATATGACATGGGTGTTAAAATATAAAAGAAAAGTAACTTTTATATTTTAACACTGGTACTATTTTATTTAGGTGTTTATAGAAAATAAGTTTATCATAGGACGGGAGATGTTGCAAGATAGGAGTTTTTAATTAATTGAGAAGAGTTTTTTCACTTTACCATTGAAATAAACTCATTATCATATTATAATTAAATTTGTATGTTTTATAGAACAATTTGAAAGGAAATTTTATGTATCGTCTTTTATGTAAAGATGGTTCAGCCAAGAGGGGAGAGTTTACAACAGTACATGGTGTAATCCAAACTCCTGTTTTTATGAATGTAGGTACTGCAGCAGCCATTAAAGGTGCAGTTTCTACGGAAGATTTAGAAAATTTAAAAACACAGGTTGAACTTTCAAATACCTATCATCTGCATTTAAGACCGGGTGATGAGGTTATTAAAAAGCTTGGCGGCATTCATAAGTTTATGGTGTGGGACAAGCCGGTTGTTACCGATTCGGGTGGATTTCAAGTATTTTCTTTAGCTAAGCTTCGAAAGATTAAGGAAGAGGGAGTGAAATTCTCTTCCCATATTGACGGAAGAAAGATATTTATGGGACCTGAGGAGAGTATGCAGATTCAGTCCAATATTGCATCTACAATCGCTATGGCATTTGATGAATGTCCGGGACTTCCTTGTGAGCGAAAGTATATGGAGCAGTCGGTAGCCAGAACTGAGAGGTGGCTGCTTAGATGTAAAAATGAGCTGAACAGGTTAAACAGCCTGCCTGATACTATTAATAAGAACCAGTTGCTTTTTGGTATAAATCAAGGTGGAGTCTATAGGGATATTCGTATAGAAAATGCCAAGAGAATTTCAGATATGGATCTTGCCGGCTATGCGATAGGCGGACTTGCAGTAGGTGAAACTCATGAAGAAATGTATCAGACTTTAGAAACGGTAGTACCTTATCTTCCGGAAAATAAACCGACTTACCTTATGGGAGTGGGTACTCCTGAGAATATACTTGAAAGTGTTGAGCGTGGAGTAGACTTTTTTGACTGTGTATATCCATCTAGAAATGGTAGACATGGTCATGCTTATACAAATCATGGAAAAATGAACCTAAATAATGCTAAGTATGAGTTGGATGACAGACCACTTGATTCTACCTGTGATTGTCCGGTTTGTAAAAGATACTCAAGAGCCTATATTAGACATCTGCTTAAAGCAGGTGAAATGCTTGGAATGAGATTTTTGGTTATGCATAACCTTTATTTCTATAACAATATGATGGAAGAAATAAGGAATGCAATAGAGAAAGGTGAATTTCAGGCTTATAAGAAGGCTAAGCTGGATGGTTTTAAGGCAGGAGAATAAAAGTACATAGTCGTGGTGAGAATGGTTATGCTGTCTTTTATTGTAGCTGATGAATTTAGTGTAAAAAAATAAAATATAAATTAAAGTTTTAGGAGGAAGAAAGAATGTTTGGAGTTTTAACAGCAGGAGCAGCAACCGGAGGAGAATCACTTGCATCAATGTTACCTATGATAGTAATCTGGGTAGTTGTAGTGGGTGGAATGATGTACTTTATGAGTATTAAGCCTCAGAAAAAGGAAAGACAGAGGATGCAGGAGCTTATGTCAAGCCTTGAGTTGGGTGATTCAGTGCTTACTACCGCAGGTTTTTATGGTGTTGTAATTGATATTATGGATGAAATAGTGGTAGTTGAGTTTGGAAGTAATAAGAACTGCCGTATTCCTATGAAAAAAGCTGCTATTGTTGAAGTTGAGAAGCCTGGACAGGCAAAAGCTGATACAACAGAGAAAAAGTAAGATAAAATAATTCTTAGAAAAATAAATGGGTTACACCTTTCAAAAGTGTAGCCCATTTTTATATGTAATCCTAAGATTTACTACTTATTTTTCTTTTTAATTATAGATATAATATTAGAAATAGCAGGTACAAGTATTGCTGCAAATACTAATTCGATAAGAAAGTTGATTCCTATAAACACTGTAAAGAAAAACCTCTTGAAGTAAAGATGAAAAATCTTTATAATGATAACAGGAGTTTTACCCTAAAGAGAAACGATAAGATTATGTCAGGAGAGAGATATGAGTGGTAATAAATGGGATGAATTTGGTGGGGGAATTGATGATGTTATTCAGAAAGCTATTGACTCAGGAAATTATAATTCGCTTGGCAATGATGTAAATGATATTATAAGAAAGGCTGCCTATACTTTTGAAAATGCTATCAATAAGGGGTTAAATGAAGCAAGAAATAAGACGGTTAAAACAAATCTTGGTGGAAATACAGTTGAGATAAATAAAAATTATCAGGATAGAATAAAAAGACCTGTCAATAAAAGCGAAATTGTGTCTTCTGATAAAAAATTATATATTTCAGATAATCAGCTCTTTGGAAAAGGTATGGCATCTGCTATTATTGGTGGATTTTTCACCTTTTCCTTAGGAATAGGTATTTTAGCTCTGGCGGCTGAAGGTAATTTTTTTAGCGGTGTAGTTGTTTCTCCACTTTTTATACCTTCGTTGCTGTTATTCTTAAATGGTGTTAAGACTTTGAAAGAAAGACTCATATTTAAGAATTATCAAAAAGTACTTGCTGTTTCAGATAGTAAATCATTTGCAAAGATAGAAGAACTTATGCATGAGACCGGAGAATCTAAAAAAACCACACTTAAACGTTTGAAGAAAATGATTAGGAAGAGGTGGTTTAAGGAGGGGCATATAGATAAAACGGAAACAACTTTCATTTCTACCAATGAAACTTATGCTCTCTACCAAAAGACTCAGCTTGAGTTTGAAAAAAGGCAGAGAATAGAAGAAGAACTTGGAAGATTTAAAGAAGAGAATACTAAAAAAGTTGAAATTGAAGCAGAAGTTCAGGAAATCATTAATCAGGGTAAAAAATATCTTGCACAGATTAGTCATTTAAATGACAGGATACCCGGGGTTGAAGTGTCAGACAAAATATTTAAGATAGAAGACCTCACAGGTAGGATACTAAGGAGGGTTGAAGAACATCCAAGTAGTGCAGACGATATAAAACAGCTTATGAAGTATTATCTCCCTATGACTATAAAGCTTCTTACAGCATATGCAGAAATGGACGAGCAGCAGGTGAAGGCGGATAATATAGATAAATCTAAGAGGGAAATTGAAAATGTACTCGACAGCTTGAATGATGCATTTAACAAACTCCTTGATGACTTATATAAAGATACGGCTTGGGATATATCAAGTGATGTATCTGTTTTAAATGCAATGCTTAAAAGAGAAGGACTTAGAGGTAATGATTTTAACAATGAAAACTCGGGAGGTGGTTCAGGGAATAATGAGGATGGCATCAAATTGACTTTGTAGTTTAAGAACTGACAAGGTTGTGAATATATTAACAATACAAGGAGAAGATTATGAACGAAAATGAAAATGTAATGCCTGAACTTATTCTTTCCGCAAAGGAAGTAGCAGCACCTACACTTACTTTGGAAGCAGAACCGGAGCCTGTTCTTAGTTTAGAGCCTGCCACAGTAAAGAATGAGATGGTAGTAGAAAAGACTGAAAATCCTATTGGGGTGGATGACAGTATGCTCTCAGAAGCAGAAAAGAAACAGGTAGATGCTTTTGTAAAACAGATAGATATTAAAGATTCCAATTTAGTTCTTCAATATGGTTCAGGAGCACAGAAGAAGATGGCTGCCTTTTCAGAAAAAGCCATTGAAAATGTTAAGACTAAGGATATGGGAGAGGTTGGAAAACTTCTGTCAGATGTTGTTATAGAGCTTAAAGGTTTTGATGAGGAAGAGGATAAGGGATTCTTCGGTTTCTTTAAGAAACAGGGCAATAAGCTGCAGATGCTTAAGACAAAGTATGATAAGGCTGAAGTAAATATAGGAAAGATTATGGATGCTCTTGAAACCCATCAGGTGACTCTGATGAAGGACACGGCTATGCTTGATAAAATGTATGAATTAAATCTTGCACATTTTAAAGAGTTGACCATGTATATAATTGCAGGTAAAAAGAGGCTTTATGAGGTAAGAAATGTGGAGCTGAAGGAACTTGTTGCAAAGGCTGAAGCAAGTGGTAAACCTGAAGATGCACAGGCTGCAAGAGATCTTGATGCACAGTGTACCAGATTTGAAAAGAAGCTTTATGACCTTGAACTTACAAGAACTGTGGCTATGCAGACAGCTCCTCAGATAAGGATAGTTCAGGAAAATGATATAGTAATGAGTGAGAAGATTCAGTCCACTCTTGTAAACACTATTCCTCTTTGGAAAACCCAGATGGCACTTGCACTCGGTAT
Source organism: Catonella sp. (assembly GCF_052169795.1). GTDB lineage: Bacteria > Bacillota > Clostridia > Lachnospirales > Lachnospiraceae > Catonella. Next base: position 16,420 of record NZ_JBQNBU010000013.1, on the reverse strand, counting down.
AGAGCATGCAGGACAGGCTGCAAAGGCTGAAAGAGCAGTAAATGATATGACAAACCAGCTTCTTGCCAAGAATGCAGAAATGCTTCATCAGGCTTCGGTAGAGGTAGCTAAAGAATCTGAAAGAGGCATAGTTGATATCGAAACTCTTACAAAGACTAATGAAACTCTTATAAAGACCTTTGATGAAGTTATGCAGATTCAGCAGGAAGGCAGGGAAAAGAGGGCTGCTGCAGAGGTTGAGATGGCAAGGATAGAGGCTGAACTTAAGAATAAGGTGTTATCATTGTCTGGCAGTAACTGATTTTACGATTACAATATTTAATAAGATGTTTTTTGAATAATTTGAATTAAACTTAAAATAAATGCTCTAATCTTCTTGACAGTAGTTTTTACAGATATTATACTAATCGGAAATACTTTTGTGAAAGTATGAATATTTATAGAAAAAACTAATAAATAAAGGAAAGCGAGGAAAAAATGGGACAGATTATTGGCGATGGAATTACTTTTGATGATGTGCTCTTAGTGCCGGCTTATTCAGAGGTTATTCCAAATCAGGTTAACCTTGAAACTATGCTTACTAAGAAAATAAAGTTAAAAATTCCTATGATGAGTGCAGGAATGGACACAGTTACAGAAAGCAGAATGGCTATTGCTATGGCTAGACATGGAGGTATTGGAGTCATTCATAAAAATATGTCCATAGAGCGTCAGGCAGAAGAAGTTGATAAGGTTAAGAGGTCAGAAAATGGTGTCATTACAGATCCGTTTTTCCTTTCACCTGAGCATACTTTAGAAGATGCCAATAATGTTATGGCAAAATACAGGATTTCAGGTGTTCCTATTACAGAGGGCAAGAAGCTTGTAGGTATAATTACAAACAGAGATCTTAAATTTGAGACAGATTTTTCAAAGAAAATAAAAGAGTCCATGACAAGTGAAGGGCTTGTTACAGCTAGAGAAGGAATTACCTTGGAGGAAGCTAAGAAGATACTTGCTTCAGCAAGAAAGGAAAAGCTTCCAATTGTAGATGCTGAAGGCAATCTTAAGGGACTTATTACAATAAAGGATATTGAAAAACAGATTAAATATCCTGATTCGGCAAAAGATTCACATGACAGACTCCTATGTGCAGCGGGAGTTGGTGTTACAGCTAATATCTTAGAGAGGGTTGAAGCCCTTGTTAAAGCTAAGGTAGATGCTATTGTAATTGACTCAGCACATGGACATTCTGCAAATGTAATTAAATGTGTAAGAATGGTTAAGGATGCTTTCCCTGAACTTGATATAATAGCCGGAAATATAGCAACAGGAGAGGCGGCAAAGGATCTTATAGAGGCTGGTGCAGATTGTCTTAAGGTAGGTATAGGTCCGGGATCAATCTGTACTACCAGAGTAGTTGCCGGCATCGGTGTTCCACAGGTTACGGCTATTATGAATGTATATGAGGTAGCTAAGAAGTATGGCATACCTGTAATAGCTGATGGTGGTATCCAGTATTCAGGTGATATGGTTAAGGCACTTGCAGCAGGTGGAGATGTGTGTATGATGGGTTCAATCTTTGCAGGCTGTGATGAAAGTCCGGGAGAATTTGAGCTTTATCAGGGTAGAAAATACAAGGTATATCGTGGAATGGGCTCTATTGCAGCTATGGAAAACGGCAGCAAGGACAGATATTTCCAGTCTGATGCTAAGAAGCTCGTTCCGGAAGGTGTAGAAGGAAGAGTTGCTTATAAGGGAATGGTAGAAGATACTATCTTCCAGCTTGTAGGTGGTATCCGTTCCGGTATGGGATACTGCGGAGCAGACAGTATTAAAACATTACAGGATACGGGTAAATTTGTTAAGATTTCAGCTGCCTCTCTCAAAGAGAGTCATCCACACGATATCCATATAACTAAGGAAGCTCCTAATTATTCATCAGATTTTTAAAATATAACTATAATTTAACCTGCAGTGAATCTCACTGTAGGTTTTTTTGAGGGAAAATAATGAAAATTATAAGTGGAAAAGAAGTAGCAGGGCATATTACTGAAAGGCTTAAATATAAATTAGAAGAACTTAGACTAAGCGGTAAAAGACTACCCAAACTTGTAATAATAAGAGTCGGAGAAAAGCCTGATGACCTTTCGTACCAAAAAGGTGCGATAAGGAGAATGGAGATGGTTGGGATTTTACATGAAGAGATACATTTTGATGAGGATGTACAGAAAGAAGTCTTTTACACTGAATTTAACAGAATAAATAATGATGATAATGTAGATGGTATACTTTTGCTAAGACCGCTTCCAAAGCATCTTGATGAAGACAAATTAATTCATACAATAAATCCTGCTAAGGATGTGGATGCTATCAGTCCTACAAATTTAGGAAGAATAATGATAGGAGATAAAAATTCTTTTGCTCCCTGTACTGCAGCAGGAGTTATAGAAATGTTGAAATTTTCCGGAATTGAAATTAGCGGAAAAAGAGTTACTATAATTGGAAGAAGCAATGTAGTAGGTAGACCTCTCGCTCTACTTTTTATAAGTCATGATGCTACTGTAACAGTTTGTCACAGTTTGACGGAAGATGTGAAAAATACGGCTAAAAATGCAGAAATTCTTGTTGCATCCTGTGGCAGGGCAAAGCTGATTGACAGGACTTATGTGGCTGATGGGGCAGTTGTAGTGGATGTGGGAATTAATTTAGATGAAGACGGAAAACTTTGCGGTGATGTAGATATAAATGATATAGAAGCCGTAGCAGCAGCCTGTACTCCGGTTCCGGGAGGGGTAGGAGCTGTTACGACTTCCATGCTTGCAAAACAGGTAATTATGGCTTATGAGGCAGCAAGTTTACGCTGTTCAGCTCTTAATTCTTCAAGGACTTCATAAGGAATATTGAGATTTCCTCTTCCTACACCTATGCTTATAGCCGGCTTTGGTTTTCCATGGAAATCAGAGCCGCCTGTAATTATAAGTCCTTTTCGTTTAGCAAGTCCTCTTACATAATTTTCATCCTGCTTAGAGTGGCTTGAATAGATGGTTTCTATGCCTCTAAGTCCATAACTTATAAGGTTATCAACGAGGCTTTCAAGTTCAGGAACAGGAAGCCTATATATTATAGGATGGGCAAGGACAGGTATTCCGCCTGCCTTAATTATACCTTCAATTGCATCTTTTGGACTTGTGAAATTTCTTGCTACATAGTAAGGAGTATCATCGCCCAAGTATTTTTCAAAAGCGGCAGGGTAATCATTCACTATTTTTTTATCCACAAGATATTTTCCGAAATGTGCCCTTGTTATGATTGAATCAGGAGATAAGGCAACTATTTCATCGTAGGATATGTCAAGGCCTGCTTTTTTTAAGTTATTAATCATTTTGATATTTCTGGCTATTCTTTCTTTTTCAGCAGATTTTAACAGAGAGTTAAATTCTGTATTTTCAGGATCGACAAGAAGCCCCAAAATATGGATGTCTTTGTCTTTGTAGGCTGCTGAGATCTCTACTCCGGGCAGTACCTCTAATTGTTCTTCAAGAGGAAGACCTGCATTATGTTTGCTTGCAGCTTCATACAAGGACTTGTAGCCATCAGTAGTATCATGGTCGGTTAGGGCGAAGGCGGAAAGATTTGCTTCTACGGCAAGTCTGACAAGAGTTTCCGTGGTTTCTGAACCGTCCGAGAAAACTGAATGTACATGTAAATCAATTTTTTTCATATTTTCCTTTCTATATTGTGATAGATGGTTTAAGTTATTTATAATTATAAGACTTTATGCTAATTATTACAAGCCTGCCATAAATGCAGTATTTTATAAAAATACTGCGGTTTCATATCAATTTAATAATTGACTGCCGATAGAATAGTGTATAAAATTAAAGTAATAAGTATATATAATTTGAGGATAAGATAACTAAAAACTGTATGAAAATACTGTATTTTCTGATGATGAACTAATGGAACTACTTATTTGAGTATGCAGAAAGGTGATAATTTGAAAGTAGAAGATGTGATAGAAGCAGTAGCAAAATTATGCAGAGAGTTTAATGCAAAAGAAGTGATTTTGTTTGGTTCAAGGACAAAGGAGACAGCACTTGAAAGAAGTGATATAGATATAGCTGTATCGGGAGTTAACGATATTGACTTGCTTATACAAAAAGTAGAGGAATTGCCAACGCTTTATAGTATAGACATAGTCAATATGGATGACTGCAAAAATGAGCTTTTACTGGAGGATATAAGGCAATATGGACGAGAAATTTAAGAGAAGGTTTGAATCTTTTTGTAATTCACTAAAAGCTTTGACTGAGGCAAGAGAAAGAGACGAAAGTATATTGATTTGTTTTATGAGTTTGAAAAAATAGTAAAAGAATTAGCGTTATAACTGAAAAATAACCCCTAAATTTAAGACAATATGAAATTTACGAGGCATCAATGGAAATTTTAGAAATCAAATCTTTTGAAGAATATTCGAACTTTATTTTAGAACTGGCAGATAATCCGTCATATTATGATCCACATTTTGCGTATGACAAGGATAATCTCTATGGTGCATTAAAAAGGAAGGCTGAATATTCATTTGCAGTTCTTGAAAACGGAGCGATAAAAGGAATTTTTGTATGGCTTATTGTTCCGGATGAAAAGTATATTGAGATGCTTATCGGATTTACAAAAACTAAAGAAGCTTTTAGAGAAATGCTTTTGTATATGGAAAATAAGTATAGAGGTTATAAGGCAGATTTTGTTATTAATCCGAAAAACTTTGCATTATGCCAACCCTTAAAAGAAAAAGGGGCTGTTTTTGATAAGGAACAGCAAAAGATGGTTCATATCGGTGTGGTGCTGAACGTGGATACAAGCAGTATAGAATTATATACTGAAAAATGGAAAGAACAGTACTGTGAGCTTCATAGCACAGCAACATATTGGACGGCAGAAAGAGTTCTTTCGGCAAAAGACCGTTTTAGAGTGTTGCTTGTAATAAAAGATGGTCAGGTACAGGGCTATCTGGATGTTACATATAGTTTTGAAACAAATGAGCCATATGACATCTTTGTGAAGCCTGAGTACAGATATCAGGGCTATGAACTTGCACTCCTTGTAAAAGCAATCGAATTAAACAGACCACATCAGATGATTGTACTGGTTGATGTGGATGCTTTAGAGGATATAGCAATCTATACTGCTGCCGGTTTTAAAAAGGCAGAAGGACAGAACAGTATTTATGCAACTTATAAGTTTTAATCAGAGAAGTAAAATTTAACTTGTGGAGGAAAACAAAATGGGAATGATAGCAAATTATCAATATTTAAATAATCAAGACTTAAATGAAATGAAACATTTTAACGGAGAAGAAGACGAAATATTTGAAGCGGTTGAGGACTGGAATGAAGAAGCAGAGATTTTGCTTGATATAGACAAGATGTGGGACGTGCTTCATTTTGTGCTAACTGGTGTAGACAGTTCAGAGCCTATAGAAGGGAACCCTTTAAGCGAGGCGGTTGTAGGTGTAACTTCGCTTGAAGAAGTATCTGAATTTATTGCCTACATAGAAAAAGACAGGGTTGCAGATATAATTTCTGCTTTAGAAAATTTTGATATAGACGCAGCTTTAGAAAATTTCAGTATGGAAGCCTGCAAAAAAGCTGATCTTTATCCTGATATCTGGGATAAAAATGTTGATGTGGAAGGAATAAAAAAAGAAATTTATGTTTCTTTTAAGGAAATGATAGATTTTTATAAGCAGATTTTGGAAGCAAATGGAAATGTACTGGTTACGATTTATTAGAAATAATATATCAATTTGAATGTCACAAATGTATTCAAAAGTTTACCTGTGTCGTAAATACATATAGAGGTGGAGGTTCGTTTAAAAAAGGAAGATGGATAATTTTAATATATTTGAACAGGCTTGTAAGTATATTTTAGAAAAAATGTGTGAATTTAAGGATGTATTGAATAAATCTTTTTGTAACAATCAAAACGAATGTAAGCAAGCAGCAGATTGAAACAGTCTGCTGTTTTTTTGTTCATATTTTGTTCAAAAAATATTTTCTTGACATTAATCCAAAACAATGATATAAAAAGCTTGATAATTTTATCTAAATAAATTTAACTAAATTAAACGAGGTAAAGAAAAATGAATTTTGAAAAAGTAAAAGAAGTAATTGTAAATGCAGCAAATATTGATGAAGATAAGATTAAATTAAGTGCAAGCCTTGAAAGTGATCTCGGACTTGATTCACTTGATGCGGTTGAGCTTGGTATGGCACTTGAGGAAGAGTTCGGAATAACCATAGACGAGGATAAGCTTGCTTCATTTAAGACTGTAGAGGATATAGTAAACTTTATAGATAATGCAAAAGAAGATTAAACTTAAAGGAAACAATCTATGGATATTAAAGATATTTATGAGGTCTGGGACAGGTTTGAAAAATCTTCGTTAAGCGAGCTTAAGCTAAGTCTTGGCGGAGATAATCTTGAACTTAAGAAGGCTATGGAAGTTATCAGCACAGAGGATAAGACCGGTAAAATAAAGCAGCAGGTAATAACTAAAAACGACTTCATGGAAGAAAATGAGACAAATGAAGCAAGTTCTGACTATAAAGAGATAAAAGCTCCTTTTGTGGGCACATTTTACCGTTCAGCTTCACCTGAAGCAAAACCGTATGTAGCAGTGGGTGATGTGGTGAAAAAGGGTGACATACTTGGAATTATAGAAGCTATGAAGATTATGAATGAGCTGGCTGCACCATTTTCGGGGAAAATAGTCGAAATCAGGGCAGAAGATGGCAAAATGATAGAATATAATCAGGTGCTGTTTTTGTTGGAGGAAACAGATGTTTAAAAGAGTGCTGATTGCAAACAGAGGTGAAATAGCAGTCCGTATAATAAGATGTCTCAGAGAGCTGAATATAGAAAGTGTTGTGGTTTATTCTGAAGCTGACAAAGAGTCTCTGCCGGTTATGTTAGCCGGCAAGGCTGTATGCATTGGTCCCGCAGGAGCTAAAGAGAGTTATTTAAACGGAGATATCCTGATAGAAACTGCACTTAAGACCGAATGTGATGCTATTCATCCCGGTTATGGATTTTTATCTGAAAATGCTGACTTTGCCAGAAAATGTGAAAAAAACGGCATTATCTTCATAGGACCTTCAGCAGAAATCATAGAAAAGATGGGAGATAAGCAGGCGGCAAGAAGCCTTATGATGGCTGAAAAGGTACCTGTGGTGCCGGGCTCTAAGGAGCTTATTTACAGCGAGGAAGAAGCTGTAAGAATAGCGGAAGACATAGGCTATCCCGTACTTATAAAGGCAAGTGCCGGAGGCGGCGGCAAGGGTATGAGAAGGGCATTTTCTAAGGAAGAACTTGTAAGTGCCTATGCCGGTGCAAAGGCCGAGGCAAAGGCTGCCTTTGGCAATGACAGTATCTACCTTGAAAAACTTGTACTAAATCCTCACCATATTGAAATTCAGATTATGGCTGATAAAAAAGGCAATGTAGTTCATCTTGGTGAAAGAGAATGTTCCATACAGAAGAATAACCAGAAAATGCTTGAAGAATCGCCATCCTGGTTTTTGAAACCGAAACTTCGTGAGAAGATGGGAGATATGGCGGTAAGAGCTGCTAAGGCGGCAGGTTACAACAGCGTGGGCACGGTTGAATTTATAGCCGATGACAAAGGAAATTTTTATTTCATAGAAATGAATACCAGAGTGCAGGTGGAACATCCTGTAACAGAGATGGTTACAGGTGTTGACATTATAAAAGAGCAGATAAATATAGCAGCAGGAAGAAAGTTATCCATAAAGCAGTCGGATATAAGCTTAAAAGGAAGTGCAATAGAGTGCAGGATAAATGCTCTGTCTACCGGCAAGATAACCTGTCTTCATTTTCCGGCAGGATACGGAGTAAGGGTTGAGAGTCATTTGTTTGAGGGTTATGAAGTAAGTCCTTATTATGATTCAATGCTTGCTAAAATTATAGTACATGGAAATACAAGACTTGAAGCCATCAGGAGAATGAGGAGAGCTTTAGAGGAACTTATCATTGATGGAATTAAGACAAACAGTGAGCTGATGTATATGATAACCTATCAGCCTGATTTTATTGCAGGACAGTATAATACCGGCTTTTATGAAAAGAATAAAGATAATATTGAAAAAATAGTATAGCCTTAATATGGTTGTAACAGGCAAGGAAAGTGAATATGAAAATAGCACAGATATTTTCAAGAAGAAAAGACAATTTAAATGCTCTTAATAGAGCAAGAAAAGAAAAAAGTAATAATAAAACAGGAGAAGGAATAATATGTCCATCCTGTGAAAATGAGATAGCAAGGGAAAGGCTTAAAACAGAGCTGGGAGTTTGTCCAGTGTGTGGGCATTATTTTCCACTTAGCCCTATGCAGAGAATGGGTATGTTATCTGATGAAATGCAGGTAAAGAGACATTTTAAACTGCTAAAATCTATTAATCCCATAGATTTTCCCGATTATGATGAAAAGCTGAAAGAAAATAGGGAGAAAACAAGACAGAATGATGCTATAGTTACAGAGATTATCAAAATAGGCGGAGTTACTGCAGCTGTAGGTGTGCTTGATAGCAGATTTCTGCTTGGAAGTATGGGTACTGTGGTAGGTGAAGAGATAGCAAGGTTAGCTGAATATGCTGAGAAGAAAAAGCTTCCGTTGGTTATTTTCAGTGCAAGCGGCGGTGCAAGAATGCAGGAAGGTATATTCTCTCTTATGCAGATGGCAAAGACTGCCGCAGCTATTGAGAGATTCAAGAAGAATGGCGGGCTTTTTATTTCTGTACTTACCAATCCTACAACAGGGGGTGTGAGTGCAAGTTTTGCTTCACTCGGAGATATAACCATAGCAGAACCGAAAGCTCTTATCTGTTTTGCAGGTCCCAGAGTAATAGAGCAGACCATAGGGGAAAAGCTGCCTGAGGGCTTTCAGAGGGCAGAGTTTTTACTTGAACATGGCAGGCTTGATGCTGTTGTGGAGCGAAAAAACATGAAGGAATGGCTTTCAAAAGTTTTAAGGCTTCATGATACTTAATACAGGATTGCTACAGCTTCGCTTCTCGCAATCCTTGCAAAAATATTCGTAATCCGCTCATTTTTTTGCAAAAAATGGCTACTTACTCATATTTTTTGCGTGTCAAAAGATAATAAATTCTCTTGCAAGCAAGCTTGCATCGAATTTTTATACTTTTGACACTTGTATCATAATACAAAATAATCTCTTACGGAGAAAATAATAAATGAAAGAAAATATTAAAAGTCCTTATGAGAGGGTAATGTTAGCCAGGGATAAGGACAGGTTAAAAATAAATGACTATATAGAATTTCTGTTTGATGATTTTATTGAACTTAAAGGAGATGGGATATCGGGTGAGGATAGTGCTATACTTGGAGGAATAGCACTATTTCATGATATTCCTGTAACTGTTATAGGACATAAGAAGGGCAGTACAACCGAAGAAAACATAGCCTGCAATTTTGGTATGGCCTCTCCTGAAGGTTATAGAAAGGCTGCAAGGCTTATGAAGCAGGCTGAGAAATTTGGCAGACCTATAATTACCATTATAGATACTCCGGGAGCTTATCCGGGACTTATGGCAGAGGCTAATGGACAGGCGAATGCAATAGCAGAAAATCTTGCACTTATGAGTGGACTGAAGGTTCCCATAATATCAGTCATTACAGGTGAGGGCAGCAGCGGAGGAGCATTGGGAATTGCTGTAGCAGACAAGGTGTTTATGCTTGAAAATGCAGTATATTCCATACTTTCTCCTGAAGGCTTTGCTTCCATACTTTGGAAGGACAGTAAGAGGGCGGATGAAGCGGCAAAGCTTATGAAACTGACAGCAGGTGAACTTCTTGACTATGGCATTATAGATGGAATAGTTAAAGAAGGAACTAAGCTTATTATAAATATGGATGAAATGATTTATAAAGAGCTGACAGAACTTAGAAAACAAAAGGCAGACAGCCTTGTAAAGAATAGATATAAAAAGTTTAGAGAAATAGATAAGAAGAAAAGAGCTGTAAAGGCTTAGACGGAGGTGAACTTGGGAATACTTAGATTTGTGGCAACAGGTAAGGCTTTGCCTAAAAAATTAGTTACAAATGAGGATATATCTAAGATAGTAGATACTTCTGATGAATGGATAGCAACAAGAACAGGAATTAAAAAAAGATATTATTGTGAAGAAGAAAGTTGTAACAGTCTGGCTGTAGAAGCGGCTAAAGAGGCAGTAAAAAGAGGGATTGAAAGAGACAGTGAATTCAGTCCTCAAAAAATAGGAATTATTATAGTTGCAACCACAAGCGGTGATTATGCATTTCCAAGCACAGCCTGTATGGTCGGAAAAGCATTGGGACTTAAAGGAAATGTAATGGCTTATGATTTAAGTGCTGCCTGCAGCGGTTTTATGTATGCCTTGCAGAATGCGAAAGCCCTGTTAAATGAAATGCAGGGTAAATATGCCTTGGTAATTGGAAGTGAAGAAATGTCCAAAATACTTGATTTTAGTGATAGAAGCACTTGCGTACTCTTTGGAGACGGAGCAGCAGCAGCCTTAGTAAAGCTTGAAGATAAGGAAGGCATATCCTGTATCCTCTCATATTCTGATGGAAATGATGAAGATTTAATTTGTGGCGGTGTGGGCTCAAAGGACAGTTTCTTAAAAATGAAGGGGCAGTCGGTATTTAAGTTTGCCGTAAAAGTTATAAAACAAAGTATAGACGAAGTGCTTTGTCAGGCAGGGCTTGATATGAGTGATATAGATTATGTGGTCTGCCATCAGGCAAATGCAAGAATTATTGAATTTGTAAAGAGAAATTATGAAGGAGAGAAAGATAAATTTTATCAAAATGTAGGAGAATATGCGAACACTTCGGCAGCAAGCATAGGACTTGCCCTTGATGACTTATTTAAAAGTGAAAAGTTAAAGGCAGGAATGAAGATAGTCTGTGTGGGCTTCGGTGCAGGACTTACTTGGAGTGCAGGAATATTTGAAATTTGATAAATATTTAACAAAATAAATTCAGAGCTAGGAAAGGAAGGCTATGAAGAAACTAAACGAGATTTTAGGAATTAAGTACCCGTTTATACAAGGGGGTATGGCTAATGTTGCTACAGGAGAATTTGCTGCGGCAGTGACAGAAGCAGGCGGACTTGGTCTTATAGGTTCAGGAGGTATGAATCCTGAGATGTTGCGTGAAAATATAAGAAGATGCAGAGAGCTTACTAAGGGTAAATTCGGTGTCAACCTTATGCTTATGCACCCTCAGATAGATGAGCTTGCAGCGGTGGTACTTGAAGAAGAAGTAAAGATAGTTACTACAGGTGCAGGTATGCCTAAGAAATACATGAAAGACTGGAAGGATAACGGAGTTTTTGTGATGCCAGTTGTGGCAAGTCCAATGCTCGCTAAAAGACTTGAAGATATGGGAGCAGATGCTATTATAGCAGAGGGAACCGAAAGCGGAGGCCATGTAGGGGAGATGACAACCATGGCTCTTGTACCTAGGGTAGTGGATACAGTAAGTATACCTGTAATTGCTGCCGGTGGTATAGCAGGAGGCCGTCAGCTTGCCGCTGCCTATGCACTCGGAGCAAGCGGGGTACAGCTTGGAACCTGCCTTTTGGTATCTAAGGAATGCCCTATTCATGAGAATTATAAGAATGCAATTATAAATGCGAGAGATAATGACAGCGTGGTTACAGGAAGAATAGCCGGAACACCGGTAAGAATTCTTAAAAATGAAATGTCCAGAGAATATGTAAGACTTGAAAAAGAAGGAAAGGATAAGATGGAGCTTGAGCATTTTACCCTCGGTGCACTTAGAAAAGCTGTGTTTGACGGAGATATGAAGAACGGCTCACTTATGGCGGGACAGGTAGCCGGCGGTCTTACCGAAATCAGAACTCTAAGTGAAATTTTCGAGTCGATGGATAGAGAATACAAGGAAGTCATTAAAAATCTACAACAGTAGAATGTTTTGATATAAAGTAAAACTTTGTTTAACAGTATGAAGTTTCGAAAGGAAATATAATGAGTAAAATCTGTTTTTTATATGCAGGACAAGGCAGCCAAAAAGTGGGAATGGGCGCTGATTTATATGAAGCCTATCCCACCTTTAAGAAGATTATAGATAGTATAGAGCTTGATTTTGACCTTAAAAGCCTTATGTTTGACGGAGATGATGCTACTCTTGCTAAAACCGGATATACTCAGCCCTGTATGTCAGCTTTTGCAGCAGGAGTTACCGAAGTGCTTAAAGAAAACAAAATACAGCCTGCCGGAGCGTTAGGACTGAGTCTTGGCGAATATGGAGCATTGTATGCGGCAGGAGTATTTGACTTACAATCTTATATTTCTGTTACAGCTTTCAGAGGAAGGGCTATGGAGGAAGCGGCAAAAGGCAAGTCCACGGTAATGAGCGCTGTGCTTGGCTTGGAAGCAGGCAAGATTGAAGATATCTGCAAAGAAACAGAAGGCTTTGTAGAAGTTACAAACTATAATTGTGCAGGGCAGTATGTAATCTGTGGTGAAGAAGCTGCTGTAACCAAAGCGGAAGAAAAGCTTAAAGAAGCAGGTGCAAAGAGATGCATAAGACTTAATGTAACCGCTCCATTTCACACAAAGCTGCTTAAGGAAGCAGGAGACAAGCTGACCGCTTATTTTGAAAAAATGGATTTTAATGAGCCTAAGCTTTCTTTGGCACTTAACCTGACAGGGAAACTTTATAAACATGGTGATAACTTAAAAGAGATTATGGCAGCTCAGGCTCAGAGTGCAATCCACTTTGAAGACTGTGTGAAAACTATGATAGCCGAAGGCTTTGATAGCTTTATAGAGATAGGACCGGGCAATGTACTCTCAGGCTTTGTAAAAAAGACAGCGGCGGCTTTGGATGCTAAGGTAGATATTCTGACCATTCAGAATAAGGAAGATCTGGAAAAAGTTATTAATGTAATTAGATAAAAGGTTGTAGTCAATATATTGTTAGAGATAATATAAGATAGATATAATATAGTAAATATACTATAAATAACTTAATTGAAGTATATTGATTAAAGACTGATTAAAGGAGAGTGTATGAATAAAACAGCCATAGTAACAGGAGGCAGCAAGGGCATAGGTAAGGCAATCTGTGTAAGGCTTGCAAAAGACGGATTCAACATAGCATTTAGCTATAACAGTAATCCTGAACTTGCGGAAGAAACAGTAAAACTTTGTGAAAGCGCAGGAGTAAAAGTTAAATCTTACAAGGTAGATGTAGCAGACAGCACAGCCTGCATAGAGTGGATAGAAGAGGTTCAGGCTGAGTTTGGCAGTGTGGATGTGCTTGTAAATAATGCAGGAATTACTAAAGACGGCCTGCTTATGAAGATGAAAGACGAAGACCTTGATGCAGTTTTAGATGTAAACTTAAAAGGCAGTTTTTATATGATGCGTGAAGCATCTAAAATAATGCTTAAGCAGAAGTCGGGAAAGATAGTTAATATAAGCAGTGTAGTCGGTGTTATGGGTAATGTGGGACAGGTGAATTATTCTGCTACCAAGGCAGGAGTTATAGGCATGACCAAGTCACTTGCTAGAGAGCTTGCAGGCAGAAGAATCAATGTAAATGCCGTTGCTCCCGGTATGATAGAAACAGACATGACAAAAGCGATGTCTGATAAGGCAAGAGAAGCGGTTATTGCCGGTATTCCTTTTAAGGAAATGGGAAAACCGGAGGAGATAGCTTCGGTAGTTTCATTTTTAGCAGGAGAAGACAGTAACTATATCACAGGTCAGGTAATCTGTGCAGACGGAGGTATGAGTATATGAGAAGGGTTGTAATTACAGGTCTTGGAGCAGTTACACCTATCGGAAATGACATAAAAACTATGTGGCAGTCGGTAAAGTCCGGGAAATGCGGAATTGCGGAGATCACACATTTTGATACTACAGATAAAAAGATAAGCATGGCCGGAGAAGTAAAAGACTTTAATCCGGAGGATTTCTTGGACAAAAAAGAAGTCAGAAGAATGGACAGGGTAACACAGTTTGCTCTTGTAGCTGCTAAAGAAGCTATGGCTGACAGCGGTATAGAGCTTGAAAATGTTGACAGAAACAGGTTTGGAGTAGTATTTTCAAGCGGTATCGGTGGTATAGATACAATAGAAAAGGAAACTATAAAGGGACATGAAAAGGGAAACTTTGAGAAGATTTCACCTTTCTTCATACCTATGATAATAGCAAATATGTCCGCAGGGCAGATAGCAATAGCTTTCGGGCTTCATGGCATGTGTACTGCACCTGTTACAGCCTGTGCAAGTTCAACCAATGCAATAGGAGATGCATTCAGGCATATAAGAGATGGCTATGCGGAGCTTATGCTGTGCGGAGGAAGTGAGGCTACTATAACAGAACTTGGAATAGGCGGTTTTGCTTCTATGAATGCGCTTAGCAAATCCAAAGAGCCTGACAGAGCCTCTATTCCTTTTGATAAGGAGAGAAACGGTTTTGTCATGGGAGAAGGAGGAGGAGTACTTATCCTAGAGGAGCTTTCCCATGCCTTAAAAAGAGGTGCTAAGATATACGCTGAGGTAGTGGGCTATGGTGCTACCTGTGATGCAAGCCATATTACAGCTCCTGTAGAAGACGGAAGTATAGCGGCAGCCTGCTTTAAGTCTGCTTTGGCTGATGCAAAGCTTTCCACATCGGATGTGGATTATATAAATGCACATGGAACCTCAACTCCGCTTAATGATAAATGTGAGACAAGGGCTATAAGACTTGCGTTTGGAGCAGATGCAGATAAGCTGATGGTTAGTTCTACAAAGTCTATGACAGGACATATGTTAGGAGCTGCCGGAGTGGTTGAGGGTATAATAACAGTACTTGGCTTAAAAGAGGGCTTCGTGCCTGCTACCATAAACTACAGGGAAAAGGATGAGGAGTGCGACCTTGACATAGTTCCGAATGAAGGAAGGAATAAAGAAATCAAGATAGCTATGTCTAATTCTTTGGGCTTTGGCGGACATAATGCAACTGTTGTGTTTAAGAAATATGAGGAGGCTTAAATGGAGTTAAATTCTCGTGAAATAATGGAAATACTTCCACATAGATATCCGTTTTTACTGGTAGATAAGATAACTGAGCTTGAGAAAGGTGTAAGGGCAGTTGGTCAGAAGAATGTATCGGCTAACGAAATGCACTTTTTAGGGCATTTTCCGGGAAATCCTATAATGCCGGGAGTACTTATACTTGAGGCTCTTGCACAGACAGGGGCTGTGGCTTTGCTTTCTGAAGAAGAAAACAAAGGAAAACTTGTATTCTTTGGAGGAGTTAAGTCAGCAAGATTTAGGAAACAGGTTGTACCGGGGGATGTACTTGAGCTTCGCTGCGAGATTATAAAGAGAAAGGGAAGTGTGGGTATCGGCTCTGCTACAGCCCTTGTGGATGGCAAGGTGGCAGCAGAGGCAGAGCTTACATTTGCAATAGAAAAATAAAATTGGTATACTGTTATTAAAGTCAGGAGGTGGACAGAAAATGCTATATGACTCCTTTAATAAGGTATATACAAAATTTAAGATGCATTTTTACAAAGAAGTATTTAAGAAATGGAGAGATAGGGAAGCAACTCTGACTACGGTGGAAACCTTTTGTATGGAGATTATCCATGCGTTAGGAAAGCCTACAGTAAGCGAGTTTGCAAGCTTTACCAGTCTTTCCTCGGCAAATGCAGCAGACAAGATAAATAATCTTGTGAAGAAGGGTTATCTTAATAAGGTACAGTCAGAAGAGGATAAAAGGATATATTATCTGGAAGTTACAAAAAAATATATTGACTATTATAATATTAGTTACCAGTATCTTAAAGAAGTTATGGAGAAACTGGAAAACCGCTTTACTCCGGAGGAAAACAAAACTTTGGAGAAGATGCTAAGGATTATGTCTGAGGATATAATGAAGGAAGAGAATTAGGGGTATTGGGTAAAATAAAGTATAAGGATTATCTGGTGGCTCAGGCTGTCGGGTAATCTTTTTGCTTGTTTCCACAAAAAATGTGGATTAGTCTATACATCGCAGTTATGACCGCCAGCGTGCGATCATACATAATGAGCATTATAAATTATAAAATGTTTAGAAGAGGAATAAGCTTAAAAATTAAGTTCATTCCTCTTTTTTTTAATTTTAAATTAGTTGCTTAGATATTTATTTTATCATATAATTATACAAAGAAATGCAAAGGGGTGATCTAGGCTTGAATACAGAAATGAAAAATGCAGTTAATTCTGCTAGGGATAAGGCACAATATGATGAGAATGCCAAAAGGATTTTAGGGAACAAGAGTATACTTGCACATATTCTTGCAAAAACAGTCGATGAGTTTAAAGGGATGAATCCTAACGATATAGTGACATACA
>NZ_JBQNBU010000012.1:0-46881 GCF_052169795.1 Catonella sp. | reverse complement strand
GAAGTATTGTAAGAGCTATGTCAAGGCTATCAGATGTAGACGATGGAGCTGTAGAGCTTCTTAATCAAATATCCGAGATAGAAAGTTTATTAAATGATTTTGAAAGGTCGCTTTCAGACTATGCTGAAGAAAACTTATTTGATGAAAGTGATTTTATGCAGTCTGAAGCAAGGTTGGATAAGATAAGAAACATATTTGCAAAGCATGGTGGCTCATATGAGACTACTTTAGAATTTCTTGAAACTTCGCTTAAGCAGATAGAAAAGTATAAAAATGCCTCTGAGTATAAGGCAAGATTATCAGTAGAAGTAGAAAAATTACGGGGAGATATACTTAGTGAGTGTGATAAACTTACAGAGGTTCGCAAAAAAGGTGCAAAAGAACTTGTAAGTAAGGTAAAGCAGGCACTCGTAGATTTGAACTTCTTACAAGTGGAGTTTGATTTGGAATTTACTAAGGCGAAGGATTTCACGGCAAAAGGCAATGATGAGGTTATATTTAAAATCTCTACCAACCCCGGAGAAGAGCTGAGATCTATTTCTGAAATAGCATCAGGTGGTGAACTTTCCAGAATAATGCTTGCAATAAAATCTGTTATGGCAGACACTGATGAAGTTCCTACATTGATATTTGATGAGGTGGATACAGGAATTAGCGGCAGAACAGCACAGATGGTTGCTGAAAAAATGGCACTGCTCTCGGGTAAAAGACAGATTATTGCAATTACCCATCTTGCACAAATAGCTGCAATGGCAGACAGCCATTATCTGATAGAGAAGAAGTCTGACAAAACTCATACTGCTACGCATATAAGGAAGCTTGATGATGAAGCAGAAATAATGGAACTTGCAAGAATTTTAGGAGGAGTTGCGATTACAGAAAATGTAATCAATTCTGCTAAAGAAATGAGAATTCTTGCCTTGGAGACTAAATCTAAATTCTAAAACAAAGATGATAGAGTCGGTAGCTTTAATCAATTATGCCGGCTAATTTTGCCAACGCCAGTATTGAAGTTTTGGCAACTTTATTTCCGTGATATTCATAATAATGACCATCATCGGATTCGTTGCCAAATACATCAGGACTGGCTTGTTTTCTTATGATTATTTTATTTTCATCTGCAATTATTTCGAGTTCTTCTAAGTCCCTGATATTTAAATCTTTCCTAAAATCAGCCGGTAGGGTTATTCGTCCGAGCCTATCCAGTTTGCGGGATGAAATTTTATTTTTCATTTAACCTCCTCGATGTATAAATTGGTATTTATATAATTTAAGTATAATACTTAAATAGCAGATAAAATAGTATATATAATTAGATATGAAAGAGCTCAGTTATAAGATAATTATAAAACTATCGCATTTTTAATTAAAGAATGATATAATAATTGAGTGTACTCTTGGAAATGAAATTCGCCATAGACTTTAATTTGATGATAATAGCGGGGATAATATGGATAGAGAAGAATTTGTAAAACAGATGCTTAAGTATTCGGCATCAGCAGGGGATATAGAAACAAATATAGTGCATATACTGGACTACATAGGTAGAAAATTGGAAGCTGATAGAACCTATATTTTTGAAAAGAATATAGAGGGAAGTTCAGATAATACATATGAGTGGTGCTCTGAAAATGCAATACCTCAAAAGGATCAGCTTCAGAATGTTGGTCATGAGGGATTATTGGATTTGTGGTATGATGAATTTGGCAACAATAGAGGTATATTTATTGAAAATCTTGAAGAATATAAAGAAATAAGTTCTCCTATGTACGAACTCTTAAAACCACAGGACATTCATTCTTTAATAGCCTGGCCGATATTTGTAGATGAAATTTGCATAGGATTTTTGGGAATAGACAATCCTCTAAGAAAACACATGGAAGATGTGGTACGCATTTTTGAAATGGTGGGCTACATAATGTCTATAATCATAAGACAGAGGGACAATGTAAGGATGCTAAGGAAACTGAGTTATGAGGATCAGTTGACAGGAGTGAAGAACAGGCGTGAGCTTGATACTTTTGGTACAAATGAATATGCGAGAGTTTATTCTGTTGGGATACTTTCTTGTGATTTGAACGGGCTTAAGCGTATAAATGATACTCTTGGGCATGAAGCAGGTGATAAATATATAATTAAAGTTGCAAATAACCTTGCTAAAATATTTGGGCATAATTATGTCTATAGAATGGGTGGAGATGAATTTATTGCTCTTGCCATAAATCTTACAGCTGCCGAGTTTGAACTAAATGTAGAAAAATTGCTTGAAATTATGGAAAAGGAAGAAATTCCGGTGGCAGCGGGTTATATATTTAAGGCAGATAATACAACTGAATTTTATTCACTGATAGATGAAGCTGATAAGAAAATGTATGAGGATAAAGGAAGATATTATTCTGATACAAAAAATGAAAGGCGAAGAAGATGATACATCTCTTGCAAAATTCTATATATAAAGGTACAATATAGGATGGTTGTGAAAAACCGGTTTAGTGCATTATAGTAATAAAGTTTGGAAAGGATAATTGAAATGATTCAGGCAAGTAATATTACATTAAGACTTGGCAAAAAAGCTCTTTTTGAAGAGGTAAATATTAAGTTTACAGAGGGAAACTGCTACGGACTTATAGGAGCAAATGGAACGGGAAAATCTACATTTTTGAGAATTTTATCAGGTAAATTGGAACCTACAACCGGTGATGTAATAATAACCCCGGGTCAGCGTCTCTCCTTCTTACAGCAGGATCATTTTAAATACGATGCTTATCCGGTTTTGGATACGGTTATCATGGGAAATAAAAGACTGTATGACATAATGAAGGAAAAAGAAGCCATTTATGCAAAAGAAGATTTTACAGATGAAGACGGAATAAGAGCCAGTGAGCTTGAAGGAGAATTTGCAACTATGAATGGCTGGGAAGCGGAGTCAGATGCGGCTACCCTCCTTAATGGTCTCGGAATAGATACTGAATATCACTATATGATGATGAGCGAGATAGAGGCATCAAAGAAAGTAAAAATACTGCTTGCTCAGGCACTTTTTGGCAATCCTGACATACTGCTTCTTGACGAGCCTACCAACCACCTTGATATGGATGCAATCGGATGGCTTGAAGAGTTCCTCATCAACTTTGAAAATACAGTAATAGTAGTATCACATGACCGTTATTTTCTTAACAAAGTTTGTACTCACACCGCTGATATAGACTATGGAAAGATTCAGCTCTATGCAGGAAACTATGACTTTTGGTATGAGTCAAGTCAGCTCATGATTCGTCAGCAGAAAGAAGCTAATAAAAAGAAAGAAGAAAAAATTAAGGAACTACAGGAATTTATTCAGAGATTCTCTGCAAATGCAAGTAAGTCTAAACAGGCTACAAGTAGAAAGAGGGCTCTTGAGAAGATTGAACTTGATGACATTAAACCGTCCAGTCGTAAATATCCTTACATTGATTTCCGTCCTGCAAGGGAGATTGGAAATGAGGTTCTCACCGTGTCCGGCATTTCAAAGACCATAGATGGTGTTAAAGTTCTTGATAACATATCTTTTGTTGTGGGAAGGGAAGATAAGATTGCTTTTGTAGGACCTAATGTAAAGGCTATTTCTACTTTATTTAAAATACTGGCAGGAGAAATGGAGCCTGATGAGGGAGATTATAAGTGGGGAGTAACAACCACACAGGGGTATTTTCCTAAGGATAATACAGAATTGTTTAAAGGAAATGAAAATATTACTGAATTCCTGCTTCCGTTTTCACCTGAAAAAGATGCAACCTATGTAAGAAACTTCCTTGGCCGTATGCTTTTCCCGGGAGATGCAGGAGTAAAACAGGTTAAGGTGCTTTCAGGTGGAGAAAGAGTGAGGGTACTTCTCTCAAAAATGATGATAATGGCAACTAATGTTCTCATTCTTGATGAGCCTACCAACCATCTTGATATGGAGTCAATTACTTCGCTGAATAACGGTATAATTAAGTTTCCGGGAGTGGTACTTTTTACTTCACAAGACCACCAGTTCATTCAAACCATAGCAAATAGAATTATGGAAATTACACCGAATGGTCTTATTGATAAGATAAGTACTTATGACGAATATCTTGAGAGTGATGAAATGGCTAGAAAGCGTCAGGTAATGACTATTTCTGATGAAGAACTTGCTGAAAATGAAGGAAGCGATGAAGAATAGATGTTAAATAAAAGAGCTGCCCATTAAGAACTTTGTTCTTAATGTGACAGCTTTTTATATTATAACTATTATATAAAAAGTTCAATTTTATGACATCGGCTTTGTTGTAGGAAGTTCTGAATAAGCAGCTTTTGACCTTACATAAGACATGGCTTTACTCACAGCCGGTATGCTGATGATAAATACGGTAGCAATAGCTTCAGGTAATATGTAAGTTGCATTGTAAGTTAAGGAATAGATGGCTGCAGGAGTTCCTTCGGGTGCATAATGCCCAAAGAATACAAGTCCTGAAATAAAGGCGAATACATATCGTCCTATTACTCCAAGGATATACCCCTTTATGAGTCCGTTTTTCTTTTCTGCAAAAAAGCCTGATAATCCAAGAGCTCCAAATGCCAAAGGATAATCAATTATTAGCTGAATAGGACTGTAAAAAACAGGGTCAGTAAGGAACTGAAGCAGACCGTAAGCAAAGCCTGTTAAAAGTCCGGCTTTTAGTCCGTACCAATAACCTATAAGTACTATGAAAAGCATGCTAAAGAGAGTTATAGAACCTCCCATAGGCAGTCTTGTAAATTTGATTTCAGCTGTCACAATAGCAAGTGCCATAGCCACTGCGGAAAAAACCAGCTGCGTGGTTGCCATAGCCTTTGCCTTGCCTGCAATTTTCGGTCTTAAGATAATAGCAATGAGGACAAGTACGGCAATCAGAATGGCTACAGTGATTAGTCCGGAATCAGTAAGTTTAAATACATTTTCTTCGTATTTATTAATAGTGGGTATTGCAAAAAATGACATAAAAAAACCTCCTTTTGATATAGCGTAAGGAGAGATATTACGCTTCCCTACGCCGGTATTATCCGGTTCAAGTAATAAGGGTTAGAAGCTTAACTTCATCTCAGCCAACGGCACCCCTAGCAAAAAAGATTATATACTATTTAATTGCACCTGTCAACTGATAATGAATATCAATTGTAGCAAGAGAATAATAATTATTATCATTTATCAGATAATATAGGAGATATTTTGTAAAAATATTTACAATTCAATTGAAAAGTTATGGTTCTAATGTTACAATTCAACTTATGGCATATGGATTAAGCCAAATAAATTTTTGGAGGGAGACGAAAATGGCAGAAGGCAGATTAGAACAGTTAGGAAAAGATATTAAAGGAACCAAAACAGAAAAGAACCTGATGGAAGCATTTGCAGGTGAGTCACAGGCTAGAAATAAATATACTTATTTTGCTTCTAAGGCAAGAAAAGACGGATATGTGCAGATAGCTGAGATATTTGAAGAGACCGCAGGGAATGAGAAAGAGCATGCAAAAATTTGGTTTAAAATTCTTTCAGGTATAGGGGTTACAGCTGAGAACCTTGAGCATGCGGCAGATGGTGAAGCTTATGAATGGCAGGAAATGTATCCGACTTTTGCTAAAGAAGCAAGAGAAGAGGGATTTACAGCTATTGCGAAGCTGTTTGAGATGGTAGCTGATATTGAAAAAGAGCATGAGGCAAGATACCGTAAACTGCTTGAAAATGTAAAGGGAGACGTGGTATTTTCAGCAGATGGTGATGCTATCTGGCAGTGCATCAACTGTGGACATATCGTAGTTGGACCTAAGGCTCCAAAGGTCTGTCCGGTATGTGACCATCCACAGAGTTATTTCCAAAAAAAAGTGGAAAATTATTAAAATATATACTTAACAGGTCTTGAGAGATTAGTCTTGAGGTCTGTTTTGTTATTTAATGGGAAATTCTTATTGTTGTATAATTCTGTTATTTGTGGTACTATACTAAATACAGTAAAATGTACAAATAATTTTAACTATAAACAGGCAGGTTTCATAAATGGCAGATAAAAAGAAATATATTCTGGACGGCTACCGTTTTGATGATTCGGAGTCTTTTGAACAGGGTAAGAGAGAATTTAACAGAATTGCTGAGATTAAATCAGAAAATGATTTGAAGGATGAGGTCGGACTTAGACAGGTTTATGACAGGCTGGTAGAAAGTGAAGAGTTTGTAACTCCCATTGGAATCGGATTTTTGCGTGAAATCCAGAAAAGACTGGTAAAAAATCCGGAACAGAGAAAAACAATGAAAGCGATTCCTTTTTTTTCATATATTTCAGATATACCGGAAGAAAAAAATAAAGAAGAGCTGTACGAAAAGAATACGGAAACTGATAAGTCTGATAATATGGAACCGGATATTGCCATAATCAATAATTTTGGGCGAAAATTGCGGAATTACAGGATTATTATTGCATTTATGGCTGTTATGATAATAGTACCGTTTGGAATCGTTGCTTATGACAAGATATTTTATTCAAATGGGGCAGAAGAAGCACTTATCAATGAGTATGCTTCTTGGAAAGAAGAGCTTACAAGGAAAGAACAGGAATTAAATGAGAGAGAAAGACTGTTTGAAGGAATGGCAGATAAAGAAATAAATAATGAGATTAAGGCTGGTGAGGAAAATGGAGAGAGCCAAAATTCTGGTAGTTGATGATGAAAGCAGAATGCGGAAGTTAGTCGGTGACTTCCTCCATCACGAAGGATATGGTGTAGTGGAGGCTGAAGACGGAGAAAAAGCTGTAGAAATCTTTTTTGAGGATAGCAGTATCGAACTTATTATTTTGGATGTAATGATGCCTAAGATGGATGGATGGCAGGTATGTAGGGAAATAAGGAGACATTCTTCAGTACCGATAATTATGCTCACTGCAAAGTCGGATGAAAAAGATGAACTTCAGGGTTTTGAACTTGGAGTTGATGAGTATGTATCTAAGCCTTTCAGTCCCAAAATACTTATGGCAAGAGTGGAAGCAATTTTAAGGAGGGCAGGCTCAGGCAGTGAAGACAGTTTTGAGATTGGAGGAATCAAGATAGACAGAGCTTCACATGAAGTAATTATAAATGAGAAAACTGTGGATTTAAGTGTGAAAGAGTTTGAACTTTTGCTGTATTTTATGACTAATAAGGGAATTGCATTGTCAAGGGAGAAGATTCTTAACAATGTTTGGAACTATGATTATTTTGGTGATGCACGAACAATAGATACACATGTTAAAAAGTTAAGAGCTAAGATGGGAGACAAGGGAGATCTGATTAAGACTATTTGGGGAATAGGGTATAAGTTTGAGCCGTAAGAACAATATAGATTAATCAGAGGTAGAGATGAAATATTCTATTAAAATGCGTTTGATAATTATCCTGCTAACCTTATTAAGTTCAACTATATTTTTTAGTTGGATGGTTAATAGGCTGTTTTTGGAAAAGTACTATGAAAACTATAAGACTAACAGGCTTGGAGAAACATATTTTCAAGTGAATGCAATATATGATGCTGAAAAAATTTTAGATTTGAGTCTTAGTTTTGAACAGCTTGCCTCAAAACAGAATGTATCCTTATATATTTTTGATGGATTCAGCTATTCAGGAGGAATAATTTTAGAAACTAAATTTCCGACAAGCCTTAATGAATCTCAAAGTGAGAGACTTCAGAGTGAAATTATTGATTATTATAGAAAGACCAGGTCGGTTGAGGAAGCAGGAGCAAATGACAAAGAGTCTACACAGCTTTTGGTAAAAACTGATAAATATAGCATATATAGACATTTTGATTCCAGGCTTGAGGTTAATTATATTGAACTTTATGGAAACCTTGACAGTGGAGACAAAATTTTTATAAGGAGTAATTATGATAATATAGCGGAGAGTGCAACCATATCCAATACATTTTTTGCTTATGTAGGAATAGCATCTATTATGATAGGCTCTTGGATTATGTATTTTATTGGAGAAGGTTTTACTAAACCGATTAGAGAACTTTCTAAAATTACAAAGTCGATAAGTAATTTAAATTTTGATAATTGTTATAAAGAGGATAGACAGGATGAAGTAGGAGAGCTGGGACATAGTATCAATGTGCTGTCGGAAAAACTTGAAAACACTATTTCTTCATTGAAGTCTGCCAATAATGAATTGCAGAATGATATAAGGAAAAAGGAGCAGTTGGAAGAAATGAGAAAGGAATTTCTCTCCAATGTATCACATGAGCTAAAGACTCCTATAGCTTTGATACAGGGTTATGCGGAGGGACTTAAGGATAATATACAGACAGACGAAGCGAGTAGAGATTTTTACTGTGAAGTTATTGTAGATGAAGCAGCAAAAATGAACAGTATGGTAAAAAGACTTCTAAGTTTAAGTGAACTGGAGTTTGGAGACAATAAACCGCAATTTGACAGATTCGATATAATACCGCTTCTTAAATCGGTGGTAAATTCCATGGATATGGTTTTTAAACAGAAAGATGCAGTTTCAGAGATGTATAGCAAGGAAAATTGTTTTGTATGGGCGGATGAGTACTTGGTGGAAGAAGTTGTTACCAACTATATAAGCAATGCTCTAAACCATGTAGAAAGAGATGGAGAAGGCAAGAAGGCAGTTACGGTCTGTGTTAAGGAATTTGATAATAAAATAAGGGTTTCTATATTTAATACGGGCAGGCCTATTCCTGAGGAAGATATTGCAAGGATATGGGACAAGTTCTATAAGGTGGATAAGGCCAGAACAAGGGAATATGGAGGCAATGGTATAGGATTGTCGATAGTAAAGGCCATCATGAATTCTTTAAATAGAGAATGTGGAGTAAAAAACTGGGATAATGGAGTAGAATTCTGGTTTGAATTAGACACAAAGGCTTAAAGGAGAATAGAAAAATGAAGAAGAAAATTGCAATGATTGTACTGTCGGGCATAATAGCGGTCAACCTGTCAGCCTGTGCTGTAGGTGATAC
The DNA here is from genome assembly GCF_052169795.1 of Catonella sp. Classification (GTDB taxonomy): domain Bacteria; phylum Bacillota; class Clostridia; order Lachnospirales; family Lachnospiraceae; genus Catonella. Next base: position 37,889 of record NZ_JBQNBU010000012.1, on the reverse strand, counting down.
GGGGCTTTCGGATGGAGAGTTAAAACAGGTGGCTGAATATGCAGCGAAACTTGTACTTAAGCATACAAGGAACTATGAGCCTACATTACAGGAAGAACTTGCAATTAAGGAAAATCCGGGAGTTGTAAAAGAAGAATTTGATGTGGCAGGTAATACTTCAGAAAAACAGACAGAGAGCCGACCGCCGATTAAGGAAGAACAGAAAGTCGGTGAGGATGAGAAGGAGGATGGAGAAGCTTCGGATATAAATGAAACTAATGGTGATGAAGATACTGCATCTTCTTTAAGCAATATATATGAGGTTGACGGTTTTGAAGTAGTTTATGGAGGAGCCGGAGAATATTCAAGGTATCCTAAAAATGAAGGGTATTTTTCATTGGTGGCAGCCGATAATATGAAACTTTATGTAGTTGAGTTTTCTATTAGAAATAAGACAAATAAAAATAAAAAATTCTCGCAAGGCAGCGAAGTGGGGTATAATCTGACATTTGACGGAGAGAACTACTACAAGCCAAGTCTTACGCTGCTTGAAAATGATATGCAGTCATTAGATATATCAGTTGGAGGAGGCAAATCTGCAAAGGGAGTAGTTGTATTCAATGTTCCTAAAAAAGCAGATAAAAATAAAGCTAAATTGAAGGTGGTGAAGGGGAGTAAAAGTTATACTCTTCATGTCACGCAGTGATAACCGAAGATAAAATTAACTAAAAATTAAAATTACACTTTACCTGGACATATATTGAATGTTATAATATAAGAGCTGTTACTATGTATTTTATCATTCCTTAAACGGATTAATAATTATAGTATAGACAAAACTGAGGGAGGTTACTATGGATACTGGAATTTTACTTCAAAGTGGTACAAATGAATTGGAGGTACTTGAGTTCAATATTGGACCAAACCATTATGGAATTAATGTAGCTAAGGTAAAGGAAATTATGCCTTTTACTGAGCCTACGCCTATTCCTAATGCACATGAGACAATTGAAGGTATTTTTATGCCAAGAGATACTATAGTTACAATAGTGGATCTTGCCAAGAGTCTCATGATACCACCATCACCTGACAGAAATAAAGATATGTATATAGTTACAAATTTTAATAATTTAAATATAGGTTTCCATGTACATGGAGTTCAGGGTATCCACAGGCTTACATGGTCAGATATAACAAAGCCTGATGAAACTATAAATGATGCAGAGCGCAGTGTTGCTACAGGTATTATTAAATTTGATCACAGGCTTATAGTAGTTTTGGATTTTGAAAAGATTGTTTCTACAATAAATCCTGAAACAGGAATTAAAGCAAAAGATATAGATAAGCTTGGAGTGAGGACAAGAAATAATTCTCCAATTCTTATAGCAGAAGACTCTCCAATGCTTGAAAAGATGATTGTTGATTGCCTTACAAAGGCAGGATATGTGAATATAACAGCTACGGCTAATGGAGAAGAGGCTTGGAATACCCTGCTCCGTTATAAGTCAGAGGGAAAGGCTACTGACCAGTGCCATTGTATAATTACTGATATAGAGATGCCTAGGATGGATGGTCATAGGCTTACAAAACTTGTAAAGGATGATAATGAGCTGAAGGAAATTCCACTTATAATCTTCTCTTCGTTGATAAATGATGAAATGAGAAGAAAAGGAGAATCTCTTGGAGCAGATGTACAGCTTACAAAACCGGAAATAGGTAAACTGGTAGAAGCAATAGATACATTAGTTTTATAAAATAAATTTTAATAAAGCTGGAAATGCTTTAGGATGGAGGAGAGATTGGATAAGGATAAAGAATCTTACCTAGATGGACTGCTTGAATCTGCCATGCAGGAACCTCCATATGAAACTGACAGGAGGCGAAAGGCTACTGCCCGTGCTAAGTCCGGTAAAAATAAAGTGCCATCTAAAGATATAAGTATAGACTCCTTAGAAGAGGAATTTAATTTAGATGATTTAGATGATTCGTTTTTAGATGACATAGATTTAGATGATATGTTAGAAACTTCTGATGAAAGTAGTGATGTTGATAAAGAGGGCGGTTCTGATAATGAAGAGTTTTCCGCTGAAGAGGAGGAAGCTGAGAATGCAATCGAAGTTCCTTCTTCCGAGGAAGTAGATTCTAGAGAAACAGAGTCTGCTGGTCAGACAGAAGTGAATGGAAATGAGGATGTTGTCAGCACAGAAGAGGTTTCTTCGGAAGAAGTTTCAGCTGAAGGTGGCAGCGGTGAATTTGAAATTGCAACTGAGCTGGGAGTTGAAATAGGCGGAGATGATGAAGAAATTAGTTTTGATGAAACGGGAATGGTAGTAGAGGAAGAACCTTTGCCTGTAATTAATCCGCTTGACGATATGGGTACCCCGGAAGTTTTGTCGGATGAAGAAATAAAGTCTAAAATTCACTCTAAAAAAGGGAAGCCGGTTTCAAAAAACAATTCAGAAAAAAAAGGCCTTTTCACAGCTCTTTTCCATAAGCTTTTTGCTAATATACCTTTAACTGAGGAAGAACTTGCAGCTATTCCTACTCCTGAGCAGGAAGCGGCAGCGAAAAAAGAAAAGGCGGATGAGGCTGCTAAGAAGAAAGAAGAGAAAAAAGCGGCTGCGGAAGCTAATAAAAAGAAAAAAGCGGAAGAAGCTAAGAAGAAAGCGGCTGATAATAAGGCTAAGAAAGCAGCTAAAGATGCGGCTAAGAAGGCTGCAAAGAAGGAGGCTGAATTAAAACGCCTTAGAGCAGAAGCTCTTGAACAGCCGGAAGGAAAAATAAATAAAGCAGGTGCTATAATAATCTTCCTGTTTTTCATTGTTGCAGGTGCAGTGGTTATAGTTGGAACAAATATTTTTTCTTATGATATAAGTATAGCAGATGCAACTTATAAGTTTGGAAACCGTAAGTATACCGAGGCTTATGAGGGGATAAGGGGACTTGAGATTAAAGAAAAGGATATGGAGTTGCATGATAAGATTTATACTGTAATGTTTGTAAATAAACAGTTAAATTCATATAATAACTTTTTTGCAATGGGAGATTATCCGTCTGCCTTAGATTCTTTGGTTAAGGGACTTTCCCGTTATGACAAGTATATTGCACTTGCAAGGCAGTTAGGAATAAACACTGACCTTGACTATGTAAGAGGGCAGATAATGTCGGAATTGCAGTCTACCTATGGTATCTCAGAAAGAGAAGCACTGGAATTAATGGGAATGGTAGACAGGCAGGAATATAGTGAGAGAATATATAGCATAGTATCTAAACTTGATACTAAGGCGATAGAGGCAGGAAAAGAGAAAAAGGAATTAGTACCATAGAGGTTTTAGTTGTATGAGCAAAGTTACAAATGACTGGCTTCCTGTAGTCGAAGAGGAGGCTGATAAAGAGTATTATCAAAGATTGTATCTCTTTTTAAGAGAAGAGTACAGTACTCATATTGTTTATCCGCCGTCTGATGATATTTTTAATGCCTTACACCTCACACCTTTAAGTCAGGTGAAGGTAGTAATACTTGGTCAAGATCCCTACCATGAGCCCGGGCAGGCTGAAGGGCTGAGTTTTTCAGTGCCGTTGGGGTGTCAGATTCCGCCTTCGCTTCAAAATATTTATAAAGAAATAAATAGTGAGTTGGGCTGTTATATACCAAGGCATGGTTCGCTTAGAAAATGGGCAAAACAAGGAGTATTGCTCTTGAATACACTTTTAACAGTGAGGGCACATAGTGCTTTCTCTCATCAGGGTAAAGGCTGGGAGAATTTTACAGATGCGTTGATTAAGGCAGTAAATAAAGAAGATAGGCCTATAGTATATTTACTATGGGGCAGGGCTGCGAGAGATAAAAAGAAAATGCTTGATAATCCTAAACATCTGATATTGGAATCGGCTCATCCGAGTCCGCTTTCCGCACATAGAGGATTTATGGGAAATGGACATTTTAAGAAGGCTAATGAGTTTCTTATTAAAAATGGAGCAGAGCCGATTGATTGGCAGATTGAAGATTAAAAAAAATCTCCGATTAACTAATTTAGTTATCGGAGATTTTTTATATGATTATAATAAAATGATTCCATGAGAATCAGCATTTTCCATAGTTTCAGGAGTCCATACTGAGGACTGTACCTCACCAATATGAGCCTTCTTTAAGAAGAACATACAGATTCTGGACTGGCCTATTCCGCCACCTATGGTATAAGGCAGCTCTTTATTAAGTACGGCTTTTTGGAATGGCAGTTCAGCCCTGTCCATGCAGTTTGATATTTGAAGCTGTTCTTTAAGGCGGTCTTCATCCACCCTTACACCCATTGAAGAAAGTTCGAGGGCTATATCAAGTAGAGGATAGTAAACTATGATGTCGCCGTTTAACTGCCAGTCATCATAGTCAGGAGCTCTGCCGTCATGTTTTTCTCCTGAGTTAAGAGCACCGCCAATCTGACTGATAAATACTGCACCATGCGATTTAGCAGCTTTGTACTCTCTTTCTTTTGCGGTTAAATCAGGGTATTCATTTTCCAACTCTTGAGAAGTTACAAAACATATCTGCTCAGGAAGCTCAGGTTTAATATAATTATATTTTCTTGCCATATGCATTTCAGTACTTTTAAGGGCTTCATATACCGACATAACAGTCTTTTTAAGTGTATGTTCATTCCGCTCTTCCTTGTTGATAATTTTTTCCCAGTCCCACTGGTCTACAAAAATAGAATGAATATTGTCGGTATCTTCATCTCTTCTTATGGCGTTCATATCGGTATAAAGTCCTTCGCCTGAATGGAAACCATATCTTTGGAGAGCAAATCTTTTCCACTTAGCAAGAGAATGTACTATTTCAAGTGCTGCCTGATTTGGCTGCTCTTTTAAATCAAAAGATACAGGTCTTTCCACGCCGTTTAGGTTATCGTTCAATCCTGTTTCGGGGCGTACAAAAAGTGGAGCGGAAACTCGTGTGAGATTGAGCTGCTTAGCAAGCTCTCTCTCGAAATAATCTTTAACTGATTTGATGGCAACCTCGGTTTCCCTTATACTGAGGGCAGGGGAGTATCCATCAGGAAATATCTCATTTTTCATATATAAACTCCTATATTTATCTAAGTAATGTGAAAGCTATTATATGATATTTTTATAAAGTTATCAAGTAAATAATGATGTCCTACTTGACAAATCTAATTGTATGCAATATAATCATACCAAAATAAATAGCTTGTTTTAATAATTTTTATTAGAGTTGAGGTGTTATGAAGAGATATGATATTGCAATAGTAGGGACGGGGCCGGGTGGGCTCGAAGCTGCTGTTACGGCAAAACTTAGGAATAAAGATATATTATTATTTGGAAATAAGGAGCTTAGCCTTAAGATAACAAAAGCTTCCGATATTAAGAATTATCTGGGTCTGCCTGATATTACCGGAAAAGAGCTTGCAGAGGCATATAAGAGCCATTTGCAAAAGATGGATATTGGCATTAATTATTCAAGGATAAATGCTGTTTATGCTATGGGAGATTATTTTGCACTTCAATCTGCTGAGGAAATGTTTGAGGCAAAATCCGTGATTATTGCAACAGGTGTGGTTACAGGAAAGACAGTGCCCGGAGAAAATGAAAATTTGGGAAGTGGGGTAAGTTACTGTGCGACCTGTGATGCAGCTCTTTATAAAGGCAGGGAAGCAGTGGTTGTGGGCTATGCACCTAAAGAGGAAGAAGAGGTTGTTTTTCTTGCAGAAAGAGCTAAAAAGGTGACATATATTGCACTATATAAAAATGTGCCATTTCTTGCAGATAATATAGAAGTTGTTGAGGGAGAACTTCCTAAGGAGATTGTTAGAGAGGGAGAGCATATTACTCTTATGACTAATAAAAGCAGTTATGAAACAGACGGCATATTTATTTTAAGGGATGCAGTATCTCCTGATAAGCTTGTACCGGGGCTTGACATAGAGGACGGTCATATTGTAACGGATCGCTTAATGCGGACCAATATTGAAGGAATATTTGCCTGTGGTGATGTTACAGGCAAGCCGTATCAGTATATGAAAGCTGCCGGGGAGGGAAATGTAGCTGCACTTTCTGCAGTTTCATATTTGGCAGGCAAAGTAAGTTGATTCTAAAATATGAACAGCTGCAATCCTTATCAGAGGATATACAATATGCCCTGATAATAATTCTAAAGTAACTCATTGGGTTATATGATAAAATTAGGTGTAATCACCGGAAAAGAGGATAATATGGTTAAAAAAATTAATGAAGCGGAATTTTCAGAGGTTAAGAATAGCAAACTTGCTGTTGTGGATTTCAATGCTACCTGGTGTGGACCTTGTAAGATGTTAGGTCCTGTACTTGAGGAGGCATCGGAGGAACTTAGTGGTAAGGCTGATTTCTTTGCAGTTGATGTGGATGATAATCAGAGTCTTGCTGTAAAGTATAAGATTCAGAGCATACCTGCAATCGTTATTTTTAAAAATGGAGAACCTGTAGACAGACAGATAGGGTTTATTCCAAAGGCACCACTTATTGATTTTATAAATAAAAGTGTAAGCTAAATAATCTTAATATAATAAGGATGAATCATGCAAAAAGAAGATAAATATAAAATGCTAAGACTTTCAAGCCAGCTTTGTTTTCCGCTATATGCCTGTGCTAAGGAAATAGTAAAAAAATATAAGCCTTTTTTAGATGAATTAGATCTTACATACACCCAGTATATTACTATGATGGTTATGTGGGAAAATGAGAAGGTGAATGTGAAAGAACTTGGAGAACTGCTTTATTTGGATTCAGGAACTTTAACTCCAGTGCTTAAAAAGCTTGAACAGAAGAATTTTATCGACCGTTGCAGAGATAAGGATGATGAAAGGGTTCTTAATGTTACTCTTACTGAAAATGGGAGAGAACTGAAGGATAAGGCTTTAGATGTGCCCAAAAAAATGGGAGCCTGTTTGAGGCTCACAGAAGAAGAAATGTCAACACTCCATAATATCTTAGATAAGATGCTTAAGGAATTTTGATAAAACATATGTAAAGGAGGCTGTGATTTATGCAGCCTCCTTTACATATGTTTAGTTGTTTTTTGAATTTAAGAATTCTTTCATTGCTGAAAAGCTTTCTTTACTTATGACATGCTCAATTCTGCAAGCATCTTCCAGAGCAGTCTCTTTATTTACGCCCAAACTGATAAGCCAACTGGAAAAGAACTTATGTCTTTCGTAAATCATATCGGCAACTTCTTTGCCGGTAGGAGTAAGCTTGATATAACCGTTTTCATCTACAACAATATGTCCGGTAGAACGAAGATTTTTCATGGCCACACTGACACTTGATTTTTTAAATCCCATTTCATTAGAAATATCTACAGAACGGACATTTCCAATTTTTTCGGTAAGGACAAGTATTGTTTCCAAATAATCTTCAGCAGATTCATGTATTTCCATTAAGCATCACCTCCAAGCCTGTTTATTTAAGTATAACAAAGATTGAAGTTCTGTGCAAGGGCAGAAGAATTAATGTTGTGATGAAAATAAGAATAATTATCAAAAACTATTGACAAACAGATTCATTTTAGTTATTATTTTAATCAGTTAGTAAAAACTAACTATAAAATACTTGGAGAGATAATATGAGTTTTGATATAGTAGATATTGTAAAAAGCATGGATGCCGGTTCAGTTCCTCTACAGCTTACACTTCAATGTGCACCAGTCATTGCAGGAATGAAAATATCCAATCTTTTAACCATATCAGCTAAGAAACTTAGGGATTTGTCCGTTATTTTGACACAAACAGATCTTTCCTTCAGAGTTATTTATCCGGGTAAGAGCAGGCTTGTAATCCTTGTGTATAGAGAGGGTGAACTTAGGGAATATTTGAACTCTTACACGGTAAAAGATTTCATATCCAGGTGTGGTTATGAGTATACCGATATGAGCAGGATTTTTCCCAGGTTTGTAAGGAATTATATAAGCTATATGAACAATAAAGGGAACTTTCCTCATGAGCTTGGGCTGCTTTTAGGCTATCCTATTGAGGATGTGGAAGGCTTCATTAAGAATAATGGAAAAAACTATCTGCACAGCGGTTACTGGAAGGTATATAAGGATGCTGATGCTAAAATAAGGCTGTTTAAGGATTATGAGAAAGTTCAGACAGAAATGGTGAGAATGTTATATGAGGGACTGGATATAACAGACATTATCAATAATTACAGTAACATAGGTCATTATGGAGAGGAAAAAACTGTTCAGATGATTTGTGCATAGAAAAAACAGTGTGAATACACAGAAAGAGGGTTTATTATGAGTAAGATTAGTGTAGTTTATTGGTCACAGACAGGAAATACTCAAGCAATGGCAGAAGCAGTTGCAGAGGGAGTTAAGGCAGCAGGTGCTGAGGTAGAATTACTTGAGGTTGGCTCAGCTTCAATAGATGTACTTAAGGAAGAGAAGGCTTTTGCACTTGGATGTCCTGCTATGGGTTCAGAAGTGCTTGAGGAGTGTGAAATGGAGCCTTTTGTGGCAGAGCTTGAGGCACATGTATCGGGCAAGGTTATAGGTCTTTTTGGTTCTTATGACTGGGGCGACGGCACATGGATGAGTGACTGGGTAGAAAGAATGAAGGCGGCAGGAGCAACAGTTGTTGGTGATGAGGGTATTATCTGCAATCTCGAGCCTGATGCTGAAGGAATAGAAAAGTGTAAAGAGCTTGGTAAACAGCTTGCACAGGCATAAGAAACAGTAAACTTATATAGTGATGAGAGGTGCATTATGAGTGTGGTTATAGTAGGCGGTCATGACCGTATGGTTTGTATGTATAAGAAAATTTGTAAAGAACATAAATGCAAGGCAAAAGTATTTACACAGATGTCTGCTAATTTAAGCGGGCAGATAGGCTCTCCGGATCTTCTGATACTATTTACAAACACTGTATCACACAAGATGGTGCGCACTGCCTTAGCGGAAGCAGAGAAGTGTAAAGCTAACATTATCAGGAGTCATACAAGCAGCGGTACTGCGTTAAATGAGATTCTTGATACTGTTATGCCGGCTATGGCTTAGATTTGGTCTGATTAAAGATAATTAGAAGGGTAGCATATTATGTGCTATTCTTCTTTTTTTACATTGTTTTAAGCTGATTTTTTGATAATAGAAGTCAGTTTCGTGCAATAATGAAAGTCAATATTTATAAGAGGCATTTTTATGTAAAAAAATTAAAGAAATGTTAAAAAATAATTGAAAATAAAAATTTCAATTGATATAATCAAATTGTAATTGATGTGAAACAGGTATTACTCAAAGCCGAAAACTTGTATTTAAGAATTTTGATACGGCAGTTTGACATCTTAGCAATCTTAAAATAAAAGGAGGTCCTGAGATGTGGGATAAAGGTGATTGGAAGAAAGTAGGTTTGTTTATAGGTGGAGTTGCATTTGGAACGATTGGACTTAAGGCGTTGCTCAGTAAAGATGCAAAAAAATGCTACACGCATGTAACTGCTGCGGCACTTAGGGTTAAGGATTACGCATTACAGCGTACAGAAACCTTGAGAGAGAATTGTGAAGATATCTATGAAGATGCAATGGATATCAACGAGGACAGAAAGGCTGCTGAAGAAGCTATATTTGAAGATACTTCTGATACATATAAAGAAGTTGAAGAAGAGTAAGAATTAAGCCCATAGGGAGTTAGCAGTTAGTTTTAGCTCTCTATGGGATTTTTCTTTATCTGCAGTATTATAAAGGGTGAAATTGAGGTAAAATATGAAATTTAAAATATTGTCGGAGTCGGATAGTAGAATAAGGATACAGATTTTGCAAAAAAGCATGAGTTTTGAGCAGGCTGATACCTTAGTTTATTATATCAGGCATATAAGAGGAGTGACCTTTACAAGAGTAGCGGATAGGACTTGTACAGCTACAATTAAGTTTAATGGAGATAAGTGGAATATAGTGGCTGCTCTTCAGAAATTTAACTATGAACGGTTTGAAGCACCTGAAGAATTTATCAAAAATTCAAGTAGGGCATTGAATGCTAAGTATCAGGACAAGCTGGTCAGGATGATTGCCGTGCGGTTTTTAAGGCGTACATTTATGCCGTCTCCGCTTAGGATGGGATTTATAATGTTTAAGTCATTTAAATATGTGAGAGCAGGACTTAAATGCCTTTTTAGAGGTAAGATAGAGGTGGCGTTGTTAGATGGAGCAGCTGTGGGAGTTTCCGTGCTTAGAAGAGACTTTAGGACGGCAGGCTCGGTTATGTTTTTACTTAAAATAGGTGAGCTTTTAGAAGAATGGACCGAAAAGAAGACAACGGCAGACCTTGCAGGGGTGCTTTCGCTAAATATAAGCAAGGTATGGCTTAAGAAAGATAATACTGAAGTTTTGGTTAATTACTCCGAAGTAAAGGAAGATGATGAGGTTCTGGTTCATTTAAGCGGAGTGGTGCCGTTTGACGGAGTAGTGACAGAGGGTGAAGCTATGATAAATCAGGCTTCTATGACCGGAGAAAGTGAGGCTGTAAGGAAGGAAGTTGGAAGTACAGTTTTTGCAGGTACAGTGATTGAGGAGGGTGAAATCACTTTTAAGGTTAAGAAGACCGGAGGCAATTCCAAGTTTGAAAAGATTGTAAAAATGATAGAAGAGACAGAGAAACTTAAGTCAGGAGCCGAAGGTAAGGCACTTAGGCTTGCGGATAAATTAGTTCCTTATACTCTTGCAGGTACGGGACTTGTTTATCTCCTTACGAGAAATGTGACTAAGGCACTGGCTGTGCTTATGGTAGATTTTTCATGTGCACTTAAATTAGCTATGCCTGTGTCGGTACTTTCTGCTATTAGAGAGGCTTCTGAAAATGGTATTACGGTTAAGGGAGGAAAATTCTTAGAAGCTGTTGCAGATGCAGAAACTATAGTGTTTGATAAAACCGGTACTCTTACAAAGGCTGAACCTGTTGTAACTTCTGTGATTTCATTTGAAGACAGGAATGAAGATGAATTACTTAGGATAGCAGCCTGTCTTGAAGAACATTTTCCTCACTCTATGGCAAATGCAGTAGTAGAGGCTGCAAGAAAAAAAGGATTAAAGCATGATGAGATGCATTCCAAAGTAAATTATATTGTTGCACATGGAATAAGCAGCAGTATTTCGGATAAAAAAGTAATCATAGGAAGTTATCATTTTGTTTTTGAAGATGAGGGTGTTATTGTTCCAAAAGGGCTTGAAGATAGATTTGCGAATATACCTGAGGATTCATCTCATCTTTATATGGCGATAGAAGGTAAGCTTTCGGCAGTAATCTGTATTTCTGATCCTGTAAGAGAAGAGGCAAGAGAGGTAATAAGTAAACTTAGGGTTCTTGGAATTAAAAAAGTAGTAATGATGACCGGAGATAATAAAAGGACTGCAAGGGCGGTAGCTGCACAGGTTGGAGTAGATAAGTACTATGCAGAGGTACTTCCTGAAGATAAGGCAAGGTTTGTAGAAGAGGAGAAGGCGAAAGGAAGAAAAGTTATAATGGTAGGAGATGGCATCAACGATTCTCCGGCACTTTCTGCGGCAGACTGTGGAATAGCTATAAGTGATGGGGCGGAACTTGCCAGAGAAATTGCAGACATAACAATAGTGGCAGATAATTTGAATGAATTAGTTAAATTAAAGATGCTTTCAAATTCGCTTATGAAGAGAATAAATAGCAATTATAGAAGCATAGTGGGCATTAATGGAGGACTTATAGGGCTGGGAGTATTTGGCGTTATAAGACCAACCACTTCAGCCCTTGTGCATAACCTGTCCACACTTGCTATAGGAGTACATTCCACAACCAATCTTATGGATTTTAAATAAAAGGAAAAGTATTGAGAAGGGATTCAAGCTCTGATTTTGAAGTATTCACAAACCCCTGTATCATTTCCTTTTTACCGCCTCCCTTAGCATTAAAACATTCTTTTAATTTAGTTTGAATTAGCAATGTATCAAGGCTGTTGCTACCAATAAGGTAGGAATAGCCTTTTTTGTCATTTCCTGTAAGTAAGGCACAATAATTATTCCTCTTGCCAACTAAGTAATTTAGAGCCTCCCGCAGACTCTTAGCATCACTTTCTTCTACAAATATAATGGCAGGAGAAGTTGTTAAAATTTTATCAATATCTGATATTAATAAATTTTTAGTAATATCTCTTAGCCTTGTCTTTAATGAATCTCTTTCGCTTTTCAGAGAAGTAACATTAGTTATAATCTCGCTCTGTTCAGAAGAAAGTAAGGCTCTAAGGCTGTCAGAGAGTTTTGATAAGGTATTAAAATATGCTAAAGCTCTGAAACCGCAGAGAATTGAAAGTCTTACTCCGCCTTTGTAGCGGATTGAAGAGAGCACTTTAAAAATGCCTATTTCGCCGGTTTTTCTTACATGTGGACAACAGCAGGCACAGATGTCGGTATCTTTAATTTCAACAATCCTTATATTTCCTGTCAATTCGCTCTTACATCTGTAATCTATATTTTTTAGTTCATCTGAATCCGGATAATAACAGATTATATCTTTGTTTTCATATATAGTTTTATTTACTTCAAATTCTATTTCGGCAACCTGTTCCGGAGTAAGATAGCCGTCATAATCCATGGTTACTATATTATCGGATAGATGAAAGCCTACATTTTCATAGCCGTATTTCTTTTTCACTATGCCGGAAAAGATATGTTCACCACTATGCTGCTGCATATTATAAAAACGATGTTCCCAATTTATTTCGCCATATACAGTGGTTTCTGCAGAGATTTCAAGATTATGCTCAGAACTTATAATATGAGTTATAGTGTTTTTTTCATCTATCATAACATTTTCAACTATAACATTAATATTTCCTATAGAAATTATGCCTTTATCACAGGACTGACCTCCTGATTCAGGAAAGAAAAGAGTCCGGTCAAGGATTAATTTACAGGTATTGTTTTTATAAGGAGTCAGATTAAGTATGTTTGCAGTAAAGTAAGTACAGTATGGCAAGTCATCATAAAGTTTAATAGTAGGCATAAATCTTCCTTTCAAAATGATATTTAACTATTGCTAAACATCATTATAATGACAATAATAAAAAAATGCTAGTATCAGAGGTTGAAAAATATATTAAAATACAGTATAATAGGTTTTCAGAACAGGAATCTGCATGTTATAATTTTAAGCTGAAGTCTAAATAATATTTAAAATATGTGAAAGGAAGTATAATAATGGCTAAGAGAGTGTTGGTAGTGGATGATGCGGCTTTTATGAGAATGATGCTTAAGGACATCCTCTCAAAGAATGGTTATGAGGTTGTAGGTGAGGGTGTTAATGGAAATGACGGATTTGAAAAGTATAAAGAGCTGAAACCGGACATCGTTACTCTTGATATAACAATGCCTGAGTGTGACGGCTTGCAGTGTCTTAAGAAGATTAAAGAATTTGATGCCGCAGCAAATGTAGTTATGTGTTCCGCTATGGGACAGCAGGCTATGGTTATTGAGTCTATTCAGAGTGGAGCAAAGGACTTTATTGTAAAGCCTTTCCAGCAGGACAGGGTATTGGAGTCTCTTGCTAAGATTAAATAATTAAGATATTAAATTTAAGATATTAAATTTTAAATATTGAGATAAAATAAACTAAGGCTGTTTTCTTAAGAGAAAATGGTCTTAGTTTGTTGTCTAATTATAGGAATTATGAGGCAAAAATAAAAAGCAGATGACGGGAATCGAACCCGCCTCTCAACCTTGGGAAGGTCGCATTCTACCGATGAACTACATCTGCTTATGATACTTATTTTGACATCCATATATTATTATAATCCCAAGCATTAATTTTGTAAAGTTCAAATTTTAGACAGTTTAGAAAAGAGAGGGCTGATGGTAGATTATTTTATAAGTTTTGCACCGATGGAAGGGATAACAGGGAGAATTTTTAGAAAAACATTTGACCGACATTTTAAAGGGGTGACAGATTACTATACTCCTTTTATAACTCCGAAGGAGAAGAGGGGATTAGATAAAAAAGACATAAAAGAATTAATGCCGAAAAATAATGACGGCTTAAAAATAATTCCGCAGATACTTACTAACTCGTATGAAGCCTTTAATCTTACAGCAAAAAAGCTTATGGAACTTGGCTATGAAGAAATAAATATAAACCTTGGTTGTCCGTCAGGAACTGTGGTTAATAAGGGCAGGGGAGCAGGAGCTTTAAAAGATTTAGACAGCCTTCGTAAACTCTTGGATGGCATCTATAGTGAATCAGAAAAAATGGGACTGCTGGTATCTATAAAAACCAGGATAGGATATAATGAAGCGGATGAATTTGCAGAAATTCTCTCTGTATATAAAAAATTTCCATTAGCTAAGTTGATTATTCATCCGAGGACAAGGATGGAATTTTATAAAGGAAAGGTTCACAAAGAAAGTTTTTCTTTGGCATTACAGGAATATTCTGAAAAAGGAAGAATTGATGGACTTTGCTTTAATGGTGAACTTAACAATGTAAGTGATATAAAAGATTTGGCACATGAATTTTCAAATCTTAACCATATTATGATAGGAAGAGGACTACTTAGAAATCCATTTTTGGCAGAAGACATTATAGCTGTGAATAATATGGATAGGAGTAAGCGATTGCGACTATATTTGGATGACTTATTGTTCGGATATTTAGAGGAATTTAACGGGAGTAATGCCGCCATTCTTAAGATGAAGGAATTATGGTTTTATGTTAAAGAAAGTTTTGAGGATTCAGAGCATTATTTAAAAGATATTAAGAAGGCGAAAGGAGTAGCGGAATACAGGGCGGCAGTAAATGTATTATTTTCAAATTGCAGGATAAAACAGGCTTGATATAAGAGAGGGGTTGTGCTAATCTTTACAGATAAGAATGTATTGAGGAGGTAGGTTATGGCAAAAATAGAGATGAAGACTCCGTTAGTTGAAATGGACGGAGATGAGATGACAAGGGTTATTTGGAAGATGATAAAGGATGAACTGATAAATCCTTTTATTAATTTGAAGTCGGAATACTATGATTTGGGGCTTAAATATAGAAATGAAACTGATGATGAGGTGACTGTAGAATCTGCTAAGGCTACACTAAAGTATGGAGTTGCGGTTAAATGTGCCACTATTACACCGAATGCAGCAAGGGTGAAAGAGTACAATCTTAAAGAAATGTGGAAGAGTCCGAACGGAACAATAAGAGCCATGTTGGATGGAACGGTGTTTAGGACACCTATTCTTGTGAAAGGAATAGAGCCTTATGTGCGTACATGGAAAGAGCCTATAACTATTGCCCGCCATGCCTATGGAGATGTATATAAAAATACAGAAATTAAAGTAGATTGTCCGGGAAAAGCGGAACTTGTGTTTACTTCAGAGGATGGAACTGAAACTAGAGAATTAATACATGAATTTAAAGGGGCAGGAGTTATTCAGGGCATACATAACTTAAATGTATCAATAGAAAGCTTTGCAAGAGCCTGCTTTGAGTATGCTCTTGAATTGGGAGTTGACCTTTGGTTTTCTTCTAAAGATACGATTTCAAAGAAATATGATCATACTTTCAAAGATATTTTTGCGGAAATATATGAGAATGAATATAAAGATAAATTTAAGAATAAAGGAATTACTTATTTTTACACATTAATAGATGATGCGGTAGCAAGGGTGATAAGAAGCGAAGGCGGTTTTATTTGGGCTTGTAAGAATTATGATGGAGATGTGATGAGTGATATGCTTGCGACAGCCTTCGGTTCGTTGTCGATGATGACATCTGTACTTGTATCTCCAAAGGGAGTTTGGGAGTATGAGGCGGCTCATGGCACTGTACAAAGGCATTATTACAGGCATCTTGAGGGAGAGAAGACATCTACCAACTCCATAGCTACAATCTTTGCCTGGAGCGGGGCGCTTAGAAAAAGGGGAGAGTTAGACGGACTCAGTGAGCTGGTTAGTTTTGCGGATAAACTTGAGAAGGCTGTAATTGACACTGTTGAAAGTGGAACTATGACAAAAGACTTGGCAGACATTACCACTCTTAAAAATGTGACTGCAGCTGATACTGAGGGGTTTATTAAGGCTATAAGAAAGAGGCTGGAAAAAAGTTTGGAACTGATGATATAATGAAAAAATAAAATTATCGTCATATATTAGGAGTTATCCTGATATGTGGCGATGATTTTTATTGGTGAATGAAAACTGATTATTACAGAAGCTTTTTAACGTAAGCATCCATATCTTCGCTTGTTACAGTTGGTGAAAATCTTTCAACTACATTTCCATCCTTATCAACTAAGAACTTGGTGAAGTTCCAATTAATCTCACTACCCGGAAAAACCTGTCCAAGGCTTGCGAGTTTCTCAAGTAAGCCTGCTGTAGCTGCGTTGGTTACTTCCTCAGGCTTCTGCTCTTTGAGGTATTTGAAAAGAGGATGTGCATTCTCGCCATTTACTTCGAGTTTCTCGAAATTCTCAAAAGTAACACCGTAGTTTACCATACAGAACTTAACTGTTTCTTTTCCGTCTTCAGGATTCTGGTCAAGGAACTGCCCGCAAGGGAAGCCGATTATTTCAAAACCGTCTTTGTTGTATTTCTGATATAACTTCTCAAGGTCTTCAAGCTGTGGTGTAAGACCGCATCCTGTAGCAATATTTACTATAAGAAGAACTTTTCCCTTATATTCTGAAAGACTTGTCATACCGCCTTCTACATTTTTAACACTGAAATTATAAATACTCATGTTTTCCTCCTCTGCTTAATAAAGCAACTTAAATTTGATGCAGTCAATGATAACATTTTTAAAGAAAAAATACTACATGTAAAATAACTAAAATTGTGCACAATTAAATTGAATCATTTGTATATATTTAAAAACATTTATCTTTATATTATTACTTGTTATAAACGATTAATCTTGATAAACTTAAAATAAGATTATATAATGCTTTATATATGGTCGAAGGCGGAGATGATTTCATGGTTGAAGAGGTGTTGAAAGAACTTGATGTTTTGCAAAATTTTATACGGCTGGGAATTGATAATAGAACCGGTGAGCCTATAATGGAATATTTGCAGAGCATCTTAAAATGTGATTTTATTTTTTATAACTATGTCTATGACAAGAAAATTGTTATGGGCAGTAAGGACAAAGTAGGAAGTTCTGAAAAATTTGAACATCTTATCAGAGTTAATGGTGAGCTTTTGGGCAAGATTGAGGTGATGATGCCTGAAAAGGAGGCTTCAGAGTTTCAAAAGAAGGCTCTTAAATATGTTTCAGATATATTTATTCTTGTTAATAAGGAAAAGCTTTCGGTGGCAAGAGTAGAAAAGGATTTGAAACAGGAACTTGTACTTGATATTTTTACGGGAAATATAAAATCACGGGAAGAACTTTCCATAAGAAGTAAGCTTAACGGTTGGAAAATACAGGATAATATTGTGGTTGTTATTTTTGATTTGGACGGTTATAAGAAGAAGACTGTAGATTTAAAAGAATCCAGTGGTAAAATAGAGGCTGTTAAGGAAAAGATGTTTAGGGATCTGAGAAATAATTTTTTAGATGCAGGCATGACTTTTTATAACTATCAAAACAGTGACAGCATTATCTTTTTGTTTGAGACAGACAGTAATTACTATGAGCATAAAGAAATGCTTATAAAAAAAGTTATGAAAGATTCGATGGCAGAATACGGATTTACTTATACTGTGGGAATTGGGAATGAGGTGAACAGCATTTTTGATGTTCCAATATCCTATAAAGGTGCAAAAGAGGCGGTGAAGATAGGCAGAAGCATGCTAGGGCTTGGAATGGTTCATGAATATAAGGATTTGGAACTTTTCTCGTTTTTAAATAATGCTGTAAATAAGGATATACTTGCAGGAGAACTTATGAGTCCTCTTAGAAAGCTAATTGAGTATGACAGGGATAATGAAACGGAATATTATGCTTTTTTGAAGGAACTTATAAATGCAAGCTGGAGCTTAACAAGAGCCTCCGAAACCAATTATATACATTATAATACTGCAAAGTACAGGCTGAAGAAAACAGAGGAAATTATGGACTTGGCTGTAGACAATGCTAACAGCAGATTTAAGCTTGAGCTTGCACTCAGGCTCTATGAATTAAAAAATATGGTATAGTATTTAAAATAATGTATTTACGGAGAGAATAATGCGGATATATGAAAAATTAAAAGAAAAATCACGAGAAAAATTAGGGTTAAGTACTATTAATTCTAAAATTGTACTGGCAGGGATTATCATTGCTATTATTATAGTGTTTTTTGTAAGTTTCGTTGTGTCGGGGACTATAACAAGTCTTGAAGAGAGGCTTATAGCAAGCAGGCTTGAAGCTGATATTAATTATGTCAAGGATTTGGTATCAGGGAATGATAATGAGGCAAAATGGAATGTAAGAGGAGATACTATCTTCTTTGGTGATTATGCAATTGGAGATGGGACAGCTGACAATGCCAATTTAGCACCATTTTTGGAGCATTATGCAAAAACAGGAACAATGGCATATATTTTTATGAAAGTAAGTGATGACGATCCCAAATTTAAAGCTGCACAGGAGCAGAAGCTGGGATATGAGGTAGGTCATTATTACAGGGTGGCAGGCAGTACCTTGGGCGAGGGTGGAAAATCAATTTTAGGGACTTTTATGACCAAGAATGTTGCTGATGAACTTGATAGGAAAGGTGTATACTCCGGAGAAGCTAATGTTGCAGGAGATATGATATTCTGTCTTTACAGAGTACTTGAAGATAAAGACGGTTTTGTAGTAGGTGCTGTTGTGGTTGGCAGGAGCATCAGGGAGATGAACCATGAAATCGGTAAGGCAGTTATAAAGGTAGCTCTTTTTACTCTTTTTATTATTGGAGTAATTATAATTATTATATTTATTATTATTTCACAGTTTTTGAATACAATAAATAACATAGTTTTTTATTTAAGGCAGCTGGAAGTTGGAGTTATACCTAATACAAGGCTGAATATAAGATCTATAAGTGAGATAAACCTTGTTGTGGAAAGTATCAATAACCTGGTAGGGTATCTTAGAGAAAATCTTGTATTGCAAAAGAAATCGGAAATTGATGCTTTGACAGGACTTCCTAATAGAATGTCTTATGATGAGTATTCTGTAGAACTTGAAAAGTATCTCCATGCAAATCAGAAGACCTTAGGGGTTGAAATTCTGGATATAGATTATTTTAAACAGTATAATGATAACTATGGGCATCAGAATGGTGACGAGTGTATTAAAATGATTGCAGGCGAGTTACAGAAGCTGGTTCAGGACTGTCCTAAGATTTATGCTGCAAGATATGGCGGAGATGAATTCGTAATTATATATCCGGGACTGCTGTACAGCGAAGTAGAAGGGTTTGTGAAATCACTTAAGAAAAATGTACAGGGAAATGCGATGGAGCATAAATATTCAAAGGCAGCAGATGTAGTCACAGTTACACAGGGAGTTTGCTTTGATATATTTTCACAAGGAAAAACTATAGCTGATTTCCTTAAGAGAGCTGATGAGGCATTGTATGAAGAAAAGAAGATTGGAAGAAACAGCTATAGGATAATACAGATGTAGGGCTTGACTTTAAGCTTATAAAATGCCCCCGCATTATGCAGGGGCTTTTTTGTTGAATAGGAATGGATGTTGGAGGAAAAAGATGAAAGAGAAATTAAGAGAAATTGTAAATTCTGCATTAAAGCAGATTGAAGAAGCTGTAGATGGAGATAAACTTAATGAAGCAAGGGTAAGTTTTCTGGGTAAAAAGGGTGAACTCACTCAGGTATTAAAAAGTCTCAAAGATGTAGCACCTGAGGACAGACCGAAGGTGGGTCAGCTTGTGAATGAGGCGAGAGAAACTATTGAAAAAAGGCTTGAAGAACGCAAAAAAGAGTTTGAAAAAAAGATGTTGGACTTAAAACTGGCTACGGAAACTATAGATGTTACTCTTCCTGCAAAAAAGCCTATGATAGGGCATAGACATCCAAATACCATAGCTCTTGATGAAGTAAAGAAAATCTTCATAGGTATGGGATATCAGGTGGTAGACGGTCCTGAGATAGAATATGATTACTATAATTTTGAAGCGTTGAATATTCCTGCAAATCATCCTGCAAAGGATGAACAGGATACATTTTATATAAATGATAAGCTTCTGCTTCGTACCCAGACTTCATCGGTTCAGGTACATGTGATGGAAAAAGAAAAACCGCCTATCAGAATTATTGCTCCGGGAAGAGTATTCCGTTCAGATGAGGTTGATGCTACACATTCACCTTCTTTCCATCAGGTTGAAGGGCTTGTAATAGATAAGAGTGTGACATTTGCAGACCTGAAGGGAACTCTTGCAGAGTTTGCAAGAAGAATCTTCGGTGAGGATACAAGAGTGAAGTTTAGACCGCACCATTTCCCATTTACAGAGCCATCGGCAGAAATGGATGTTTCCTGCTTCAAGTGTGGAGGAAAGGGCTGTCGTTTCTGTAAAAATGAGGGCTGGATTGAGATTCTTGGTTGTGGAATGGTACATCCTCATGTACTTGAGATGCGTGGAATAGATCCTAAGGAATATCAAGGCTTTGCTTTTGGTATGGGACTTGAGAGAATTGCTCTCCTTAAGTATGAGGTAGATGATATGCGCCTTCTTTATGAGAATGATGTGCGTTTCTTAAGGCAGTTCTAGGATGTGGATGATTGATAACAGTAAAAGCTGTCTAATGAAAATTGCATAGTTAGTATAAGTTTTGACTATATTCTACAGCGATAGAATTTTAGGCTTAGCTTAAAATCAAGTAAGTAAGAGGAGATTAACATGAATACACCTTTATCATGGATAAAAGAAATGGTGCCGGAGCTTGACTGCAGCCCGGCAGAGTATATGGATGCAATGACACTTAGCGGAACTAAGGCTGAAAGTGTAGAGTATTTTGATAAAAATTTAGATAAAATCATAGTAGGAAGAATAAATAAAATAGAGCAGCATCCTGATGCAGATAAGCTTGTTATCTGTCAGGTACAGGTAGATGAAGCAGGTAAAGAGGTGCAGATAGTTACAGGTGCACCGAATGTTTTTGAAGGAGCTGTGGTTCCGGTAGTGCTTGATGGTGGTAAGGTAGCCTGTGATCACTCAGGAAACAGGGCTGCAGGAGGTTTTGAAATAAAGGCAGGCAAGCTTAGAGGAGTTGATTCTTATGGAATGATGTGCTCCATAGACGAGCTTGGCAGGGATAAGACTTACTATCCTGAAGTGGATGAAGAAGGACTTTATATTTTCAATAAAATAGAGGGCGGAAGTGAGCTTAAACTTGGAAGCTATGCTTTAGAAGCACTCGGTTTAAGAGATGCCCTTGTGGAATATGAAGTAACCAGTAACAGGGTAGACTGCTTCGGTATAGAGGGTATAGCCAGAGAGGCGGCAGCTACCTTCCGTAAGGAGTTTAAGCCTCCTGTAATAAAAGAAACAGGAAATTCCGAGAAGGCAGAAGATTATATTTCTGTTGAAATTAAAGATAATGAACTTTGCAAGCGTTTTGTTGCAAGAGTGGTTAAAAATGTAAAAATAGCACCTTCCCCACTTTGGATGCAACGCAGGCTTTCTTCGGTAGGTATCCGTCCTATCAATAATATAGTAGATATTACAAACTATGTAATGACAGAGATGAGTCAGCCTATGCATGCCTATGACCTTTCTACTATTGAGGATAGGAAGATTATAGTAGAAAGAGCTGTTAAGGGAGAGAAATTTACCACACTTGACGGAGAAGAAAGAGAACTTGACGATACAGTTCTGCTTATAAAAGATGGTAAAAAAGCAGTAGGTATAGCCGGTATTATGGGTGGTGAGAACTCAAAAATAAATGACAATCTTGATACAGTTCTCCTTGAAGCAGCCTGCTTTGACGGTACCAATATCCGCCTTTCAAGTAAGAAGGTAGGACTTAGAACTGATGCTTCAGGCAAATTTGAAAAAGGGCTTCACCCAAACACAGCTCTGCTTGCTATGAACAGAGCCTGCCAGCTCATAGAGGAAATCGGTGCAGGTGAGGTAGTAGGTGGAGTAGTAGATGTTTATCCTATAAAAGAAGGCGACAGAATAGTAGAATTTGATCTTGATGCCTGCAACCGTTTGCTTGGTACTAATATAAGCAGAGAAGAGGCAGACGGGTATTTTAAAAGGCTTGAAATTAAGATAAATGATGATGGAAAAACTGTAACAGTACCTTATTTCAGACAGGATTTACTTCGTAATGCGGATATTGCTGAGGAACTTGCAAGGTTCTTCGGATATGATAAGATACCTACCACTCTTCCAAGCGGAGAATCAACAGCGGGCGGAGAGACTTTACAGATGGAGATAGAAGGTAAGGCAAGGGCGCTTGCTGAGCAGTTTGGCTTCTGTGAAGGTATGACCTTCTCTTTTGAAAGTCCTAAGGTATTTGAGAAACTTATGCTGCCTGAAGATGCTAAGGAAAGAGAAAGCATTAAACTTATGAATCCTCTTGGTGAGGACTATTCCATAATGCGTACCCAGATTGTAAACGGTATGATTACCTCCCTTGGAACCAATTCAGCAAGAAGAAATAAGAATGTAAGACTTTATGAAATATCAAATATTTACATTGCAAAGGAGCTTCCGCTTGCAGATTATCCTGAGGAGAAAAAACAATTCTGTCTTGGTATGTATGGAGAAGGAGATTTCTTTGTATTAAAAGGAGTTGTTGAAGAATTCTTATATAAAGTCGGTATGAAAAAGCTTCCTTCTTATAAGGCAGATGCCGGCAAGACCTTCCTTCATCCGGGAAGACAGGCAGAGATTATTTACGATGGAGAGCCGGTAGGTTATCTTGGTGAAGTACATCCGCTGGTACAGGAAGCCTATGGTATAAGTGAAAGAACCTATATTGCCAATATTGATTTAAGTAAAATTTGTGAAAAGGCAGATTTTGGTGTGAAATACGAAGGTATTGCTAAGTTCCCGGCTGTTGTAAGAGATATAAGCCTTATTATGGATAAAAAACTCACAGCAGGTGAAATAGAGGGAGCAATAAGAAACAATGGTGGCGGTATCTTAGAAAATCTTGAGCTTTTTGATATTTATGAGGGAGAAAGAATAGGAGCAGACAAAAAGTCTATGGCTTATTCAATCACATTCAGAAATAAGGAAAAGACCTTAGAAGAAGCAGAGATAAATGCTGTAATGGAAAGCATATTAAAGGGGCTTGAGGTTATAGGAGCTGTATTAAGAAGTTGATAGTTGCAATATTTTAGTTGCAAATAATCATAAAATAGTGGATAATGATATAAGTAGTGTATAATTTAGAGAGGAGATAGCATGAATAACGATTTCGCTGCATTGAAACCGTATTTGGATAAAGCCGAAGCAATGGATACTTCCATCCGCTTATTCGAGTGGGATACAGAAACACTTGCCCCAAAGGCGGCGGTGGAACAGACTGCTAAAATTGTAGGCGTTTTAGCAGGAGAAGCCTATAATGCTATTATGAATGATGAAGTTAAAACTATAGTTTATAAACTTTCAGAAGAAATAAAAGCAGGTAAGGCAGATAACCTCACTGATGTAGAAAAAGGGATAGTAAAACAGCTTAAGAAGAATTATGAAATTTTAGAAAACATACCTTCAGAGGAGTATCAGGCGTACTCTGAATTACAGGCTATGGGAGGATCTAAATGGGCTGAGGCTAAAAATGCTGATGATTTCAGTAAATTTATGCCTACACTTACATCTCTTATAGAATATAACAGAAAATTTGCAGGATACAGACTTAAAGAAGGTGAGAAGCCGTATGATGTATTGCTGAATGACTTTGAGGAAGGCTTTAATCAGGAGGTATTGGACAGGTTTTTTGGAAGGCTGAAAGAAGCAATTGTTCCTCTTCTTAAGAGAATTAGTGAAAAACCTCAGGTTGAATTTGATTTTCTTTTTAAGAACTATCCTATAGATAAGCAGAAAGAATTTTGCAGTTTTGTAGCAGAATACCTCGGTTTTGATATGGAGAGAGGAGTAATAGCAGAAAGCGAGCATCCTTTTACTAATAATCTTCATAACAAAGATGTGAGAATTACTAACCATTTTTATGAAAACAATTTAGAGAGTGCGATATTTTCTATAATTCATGAAGCAGGTCATGGAATTTATGAGATGAATATTCCTGATGAGCTTACGCAGACTCCTGTTGGCGGAGGGTCTTCAATGGGGCTTCATGAGTCACAGTCAAGGTTTTGTGAAAATATTATCGGAAGAAGCAAAGTATTTTGGGAACCTATTTATGGAAGGCTTGTGGAAACTTTCCCGGAGCAGTTAAAGGGAGTGGAGCTTGATAAATTTATAACAGCTATCAATCGTGCTGAGGCAGGACTTATCCGTACTGAAGCTGATGAACTTACTTACAGTCTTCATGTGCTTGTAAGGTATGAGGTAGAAAAAAAGATTTTTAATGAGAACTATCCTGTGGATAAGCTTCCTGAACTCTGGAATGATTTATATGAGGAATACCTTGGAGTTCGTCCGGAAAGCTACAAGGATGGTATACTTCAGGATGTGCATTGGGCAGGAGGCAGTTTTGGCTATTTTTCGAGCTATGCTCTGGGTAATGCGATAGGAGCCCAACTGTATCATCAGATGAAGAAGGAAATGAACTTTGATGAATTGCTGAGAAAGGGTGAAATCTCACAGGTTATAGGCTGGATGAGGGATAAAGTACATAAATATGGGAAGTTAAAAAACACAAACGAAATTCTCCTTTTGGCTACCGGAGAAGAACTGAATGCAGATTATTATGTAGAATATCTCACAGAAAAGTTTACGAGGGAGTATGGGCTATAAAAATACATAATGAAAAAAGTTAAGGATAGAAATAAGAAGCTTGCTGTTAGTTTAGTCTTTTTTATTTACCTGATGTTTCTGGGATATCACCTGTTTTTAAGTGATATCCTGGGAAAAAGGGAAGTTGCAGAAGCATATAGGTACAATTTTGTTTTATTTAGAGAAATAAGCAGGTATATAACTAATATTGAGATAATTGGAGTTAAACTTGTTTTTTTTAATATTGCAGGTAATGTACTTGCTTTTGTGCCGTTTGGAATCTTTGTTAATTATTTTTTGAATAATAGCAGATATAGTTTTTTTAAGAGTGTTTTTTTAGGGCTGATGTTAACAACGGTTATTGAGGGAGTTCAGTTAATAACCAGGGTAGGAAGCTGTGATGTGGATGACATTTTCTTGAACTTCATAGGAGTTGTGATAGGTGCGGTTTTTGCAAAAATGATTTATAGAAGGAGACATGGTGTTGAATCTGAAACAAGTTGAAGGTGATTTTGATAAAAGAAAAGGTACCACCGAAGTGATACCTGATATGTATGTGACAAGATTCGAACTCGCGACCTTCTGATCCGTAGTCAGACGCTCTATCCAGCTGAGCTACACATACAAATTGTCGAACGAGTAATATTATATCATATTGTTTGTAAAATGTAAAGTATAAAATTAAAACATTTGAAAGGAAAGATGAGTATGCTGGCAACATTGATACCTTTATTTGATAGTAAAATGGAAGTATGTGCTTATTCCGTTTTTGCAAGGAGAGAGAATTTTTTGATGAATCCTGCTCTTTTAGGCACAGGAAGTTTGGATGCTGCAGCAGGGTTATTGGGGTTAGAAGTAGTTGAGAGTATGGGAATTGGTACTCTCGCAGGAGATAAGGAGGTATTTATAGAAGTAAATAATATTTCTTTATTTTCAGATATTGAGGAGCAGTGTAGTGCACCGCCAAGTAAGGTGGTACTGCTTATTGACTATAAGATAAATACGGAGCAGATGTATATTGACAGGATAGTAGCACTTAAGGACAAGGGATATAAGTTTGCTATTAGAAAGTTAAAAATAGAGCGGTTTGAGGAGTATAAGGCAGTACTTAACTTAATGGACTACATTCTGCTTGACCATAAGAAGATAAAAATTGATAAGGCTAAAATCTATTTTGGACAGGTATACCCTAATATTAAGCTGATTGCTGTTAATGTAGATACTAAAGAAGAGTACGAGAAACTTACAGAGAGTGGAGGTTATCATCTGTTTGAGGGAGATTTCTTTAGAATGCCGGCAATTTCTAAGGCAGGCGAGATGGCCCCTCTTAAGATTACTTATATAGAGCTTTTAAACCTTGTAAATCAGCCTGATTTTGACCTTACAGAGGCGGCAGATATAATTTCAAAGGATACAGCTCTTGTAATCAATATGTTAGAGATAGTAAATAAATTTGCAAGGAATTCAAAGATTACATCTATAAGGGCAGCTACCGCCATGCTTGGTCAGAAGGAAATAAGAAGATGGGCAAGTACGGCAGCTACCAAGTCTCTCTGTGCAGATAAGCCTAGTGAAATTATGCGTCTTTCGCTTATTCGTGCAAAATTTGCAGAGAATCTTGCTTATTGTTTTGAATTAGGGGCAGTTACACAGGAACTTTTCCTTATGGGACTTTTCTCGGTTCTTGACATACTTTTAGAAAAAAGCATGAAAGAAGCATTAGAGTTAGTTAATATTTCCGAAGAAATCAGTTTGGCTCTGGTTGAACGAAAGGGCAGACTGGCACCTCTACTTAACTTTATGCTTCATTATGAAAATGCAGATTGGCAGGAAGTGAGCAGGCTTATGACAGTGTTAAATATTGATGTAAAAAATATACACACAGCCTACATAGATGCTCTTATATGGTACAGGGATATGTTTCTATAGTTAGTATTGACTATAATAAAAATGAGGACTATAATGACCTAGGTTGTATAAATTTAGATAATAATAAGGAAAGGAGAGGTAATGGGAGATTTGGCAGAACGGCTGGCAGAAGAGCTGCATGTCGAAACGGTGTTTGAAGTTCCGTTTTTTGGTGGAATTTCTGAATCAGTAGTGGTGACATGGATAATAATGGCAGTTTTTCTTGTTATTTCAATTTTGCTTACAAGAAATTTAAAAGTGGAAAACCCCGGTAAAAGGCAGCTTGCTGTGGAATACGCAGTAACATGGCTTCAGGGGGCAGTAAAAAATATTGTAGGTGAGCATGGAAGTGCCTATGTTCCGTACTTGACAAGCATACTGATGTATATTGCAGTTGCTAATGTCGTTGGAGTTTTAGGTTTTAAACCTCCTACAAAAGACTTAAATGTTACTATTGCACTTGCGGTATTCAGTATTATTATAATTGAATATGCAGGCATACATAAAAAAGGTGTTGGGAAGTGGCTGAAAAGTTTTACAGAGCCTATGGTGGTGATAACTCCAATTAAGATACTTGAAGTATTTACTACGCCGCTATCACTATGTATGCGACTTTTTGGAAATGTATTGGGAGCTTTTGTAGTTATGAAACTCATTGAGTTTGTACTTCCTGTAGGGCTTCCTGTTATATTTAGTTTTTATTTTGACATCTTTGACGGACTTATTCAGGCCTATGTATTTGTGTTCCTGACCGGATTATTTATTGGCGAACAGCTTGAATAAGCCGGTTTAAAATAAAGATAAGGAGAAAAATTATGAATTTATTAGGAATTGGTGCTGGTATTGCGGTTTTAGCAGGTTTAGGTGCAGGAATCGGTATTGGTATTGCTACAGGCAAGGCTGCAGATGCTACTGCAAGACAGCCTGAGGCAGCAGAGAAGATCCGTAGTGTACTCATTCTTGGTGCGGCTCTTGCAGAGGCAACGGCTATCTATGGTTTCGTTATTGCAGTCCTTATAATAATGATGCTGAAATAAGGGGCATACTAAGGAGGGATAATGCTTAAAATAGGTTGGGATCTCCTCTTTACGGCAATTAATATTGTTATGTGGTATATAATAATAAAATTATTTTTATTTAAGCCGGTCAACAATATACTTGAAAAAAGAAGAGAGACAATAAACGGTAAATTTAATGAGGCGGAGTCAGCCAAGCAGGATGCTTATGCACTAAAGGCAAAGTATGAAGAGGCTGTAGGCAATGCTTCAAATGAAAGACAGAGTATAATTGAAAAAGCCAGAGCAAGTGCTGATGAAGAATACAGGCGTATTTTAGAAGAAGCGGATGTGAAGGCAGGAGCAGTTATTAATAATGCTAAAGAACAGGCAAAGGAAGAGCATCAGAAGATAATAAGAGAAGCGGATATGGAAATAGCTCGTCTTGTTATGGAAGCTACCACAAAGCTGATGCATGATAGCAGCAATGGAGCTAGTGATAAGCATCTTTATGATGAATTTATAACAAAAGAGGGTGAACACAGTGAGTCTTGATAATAATGTTAAAGAGTTAAAGGTGAGCCTTTTTTATGTTACACCGCCACTTGACTCCCAGCTTGACAAAATGAAAGAATTTGTCGCTTCTAAAAAGGGTGTAAATAAAGAAGATGTTCAGATAGAACTTATAGAGAAAACAGATTTGGTTGGTGGCTTTGTACTTCGTATAGGTACACATGAATATGACTGGAGTACGAAAGGCAGGCTTGACCAACTTATGGCAGAGCTTCTTAATTCCGGCAATGATTCAGCAGAAGCCTCAGATACAAATTATATAGATGACGGTTTGGATGCTGAAAGCATAGCTAAAGACAGGCTTTCCAAACTAAGAAGCAGTATAGCCGGATTTGCTCCTAAGACCAAAGAGCAGGAAGTTGGTTTTGTAACATCAGTTGGTGATGGTATTGCAAGGATTCAGGGTATAGATCATGCTATGTATGGTGAGATTATAGACTTTGAATCAGGTGCTAAGGGCATGGTTCAGGACATTAAGGCTGACAGTATAGGCTGTATTCTCTTTAATAAGGCAGAAACAGTTGTAGAGGGGGCAAGGGTCAGCCGTACAGGTAAGAAGACCGGTGTTCCTGTAGGAGAAGGATTCCTTGGAAGAGTTGTAGACGCACTCGGAAATCCGATAGATGGAGGCGGTGACATTATTGCTTCCGACTTCAGACCTGTAGAGCATGAAGCACCCGGAATAGTAGAAAGAAAGTCGGTGTCTGTGCCTCTTGAAACAGGAATTTTAGCTATTGACTCTATGTTTCCGATAGGAAGAGGACAGAGAGAGCTTATTATAGGTGACAGACAGACGGGTAAGACAGCAATAGCTGTTGATACTATTATCAATCAGAAAGGCAAGGGAGTTATCTGTATCTATGTAGCAATAGGACAGAAATCCTCAACAGTTGCCAAGTTGGTTAATACTTTAGAAAAAAATGGTGCTTTAGGTTATTCTATAGTGGTAGCGGCTACTGCTTCAGATTCTGCTGCCCTCCAGTACATTGCACCTTATGCTGCAACATCTATGGCAGAATATTTTATGTATAAGGGTAAGGATGTACTTATTGTTTATGATGACTTAAGTAAGCATGCGGTGGCATATAGAGCCTTATCACTTCTTCTTGAGAGATCACCGGGGCGTGAGGCTTATCCGGGAGATGTATTCTACCTCCATTCAAGACTTCTTGAGAGGAGCAGCCGTCTTTCGGATGAAGCAGGAGGTGGCTCAATCACAGCACTTCCTATTATTGAAACGCAGGCAGGAGATGTATCTGCCTATATTCCTACCAATGTAATCTCGATTACTGACGGACAGATATTCTTAGAGAGCAGTCTGTTCTTCTCAGGACAGAGACCGGCTGTTAATGTAGGTCTTTCGGTATCCCGTGTTGGTGGAGCAGCCCAGAGTAAAGCTATGAAGAAGGCATCCGGTTCTATAAGAATTGACCTTGCACAGTATCGTGAAATGGAAGTGTTTACACAGTTCTCATCTGATCTTGATCAGGTGACAAAGAACCAGCTTACCTATGGTAAGGGGCTTATGGAACTTCTTAAACAACCGCTTTGCAAACCTCTTTCACTGCATGAGCAGGTTATAACCCTTGTTGTTGCTACCAAAAAGGTTATGATGCTTGTAGAGAGTGATAATATTAAAGAATTCCAAATGGAAATGTTGGATTATTTTGAAACTCATCATCCTGAAATTACAAGAGAAATTGAGAATCAGAAGGTGCTTACAGAGGATCTCACTGAGAGAATCGTAGATGCAGCAACTCAGTTCCGTAATTTTTATCTTGGTGCAAAAGAAGGTAAATAGATATGGCTAATGCAAGAGAGATTAAAAACAGAATCTCAAGCGTTAAGGATACGGCAAAGATAACAAAGGCGATGTACCTGATATCTTCTACAAAACTTAGGAAGGCTAAGAAGAGTCTTGAAGATACTGAGCCGTATTTTTACAATCTTCAGATGGCTATTGCAAGACTCTTAAGACATATGCCTGATATGAGACATAGTTTTCTTAAGAATCTTAATGACATAGAGCCTGAAAATAGAAGACGGGGACTCATTATTGTAACAGCAGATAAAGGGCTGGCAGGAGCATATAACCATAATGTTATTAAGGCTACTGAAAAGTGGCTTAAAGAGCCGGGAATAAATTCTTTATTTGTTGTTGGTGAGTTGGGAAGAGGCTATTTTATGAATAAGGGAATGGATATAGATTCCCACTTCCGCTATACAACGCAGAATCCATCGCTTCACAGGGCAAGAAAGATAATTGGTGCAGTTGTAGATAAGTATCAGGCAGGAGAGTTGGATGAGATAACCATAGTTTATACAAGGATGGTAAACAGCATGGTTACACAGACTGAAACGGTACCACTTTTACCACTTGATAAGAAAAAAATTATGGGAAATATTCCCGCCGGTTTTATCACACAGCAGGATATTACGATGCTTCCATCCCCGAAGGAAGTTTTGGATACTGTTATTCCTAATTATCTTGTAGGCTTTGTATATGGAGCGCTGGTAGAATCATTTTGTTCAGAACAGAATGCCAGAATGATGGCGATGCAGGCGGCAAATGACAATGCAGACGAAATAATCAAAGATTTATCAATACAATACAATCGTGTAAGGCAGGCAGCTATAACTCAGGAAATAACTGAAGTAGTTGCCGGTGCTAAAGCACAGCATTTGAGGAAATGAGAATGAAAAACGGTAAGATAATACAGGTAATGGGACCTGTTGTAGATGTCCTATTTCCGGATGAAGATGTACCAAAGATTAAAGATGCCCTACTTGTAGACAACCATGGCAAGAAATGTCTTATGGAAGTTTCTTCTCATCAGGGTGGTAACATAGTCAGATGTATCATGCTCACTGCCTCAGAGGGACTTAGCAGAGACATGGAGGTAATAGCGACAGGTGACGGTATTAAAGTTCCTGTTGGTGAGGCTACACTTGGAAGGCTCTTCAATGTATTCGGAGATACAATAGATGGCGGTGAAAGCCTTGAAAATGAAGAGCATTGGACTATACATAGAGAACCTCCAAAGTTTTCAGATCAGAGTCCTGCTGTTGAGATACTTGAAACAGGAATTAAGGTAATTGATCTTCTTGCACCTTATGCAAAGGGTGGAAAGATTGGTCTTTTTGGCGGTGCCGGTGTAGGTAAAACAGTACTTATTCAGGAGCTTATAAGAAATATAGCTACCGAGCATGGCGGATATTCTATATTTACAGGTGTTGGTGAGCGTTCAAGAGAGGGTAATGATCTTTGGACTGAGATGAAGGAGTCGGGTGTTATAGCTAAGACTGCCTTAGTATTTGGACAGATGAACGAGCCGCCGGGAGCAAGAATGAGGGTTGCTGAAACAGGACTTACGATGGCGGAGTATTTTAGAGATGAAAAGAATGCGGATGTGCTTCTCTTCATAGATAATATTTTCCGTTTTGTGCAGGCGGGCTCAGAAGTTTCAGCTCTGCTTGGGCGTATGCCGTCAGCAGTGGGATACCAGCCTACACTTGCAACAGATGTTGGTGAACTTCAGGAGAGGATTGCTTCCACGAAGTCAGGTTCAGTTACCTCGGTTCAGGCAGTATATGTACCTGCGGATGATATTACAGATCCGGCTCCTGCAACTACATTTACACACCTTGATGCAACTACAGTACTTTCCAGAAAAATAGTTGAGCAGGGTATATATCCTGCAGTAGATCCGCTTGAATCATCTTCCAGAGTACTTGAGGCGGATGTAGTAGGTGAAGAACATTATAACACTGCAAGAAAAGTACAGGAAATGCTTCAGAAATATAGGGAGTTACAGGATATAATTGCAATCCTCGGTATGGAAGAGCTTTCAGAGGCAGACAAGCAGACTGTTAACAGGGCAAGAAAAATACAGCGTTTCCTTTCACAGCCTTTCTTTGTGGCGGAGACATTTACGGGAGTACAGGGTAAATATGTACCGCTTGCAGAAACTATTAGAGGTTTTAAAGCAATTATTGAAGGTGAAATGGATGAATATCCGGAGGCAGCCTTCTTTAATGTAGGAACTATTGATGAAGTTAAGGCGAAAGCGGAAGCTATGGAGCGGGAGGCCGTATAAGTGGCAAATAGAACATTTTATCTTAAAGTATATGCAAGTGACAGAATCTTTTTTGAGGGACAGTGTAGGATGCTCGTCATACCTCAGAGCGACGGATTGAGGGCAATACAGGCTTATCATGAAGATATGGTGCTTGCTGTGGACATAGGTCAGGGACATATAGTTGAAGAAGATGGCACTGTTACTTATGTAGTAGTTGGAAGCGGTATGGTGCAGATTTTCCATAACAGGGCAATAATGCTTGTGGACACTGCAGAGCTTCCTGATGAAATAGATTCTAAGAGGGCTGGAGATGCGCTGGAGAGAGCGAAAGAACAGCTTAGGCAGAAGCAGAGTATACAGGAACATAAGATGAGTCAGGCTTCACTGGCAAGAGCCTTAACAAGGCTTAAAGAGAGTTCAAAGTATAATGCTTAATGTGAACTAAATAAAAAACATGAGAAGCTAAACTTAGGCTTTAGTTTCTCATGTTTTTATTGTATAATATGGACAGGTTTGCAGTTTAACAAATATTGTTATTATTTTAACGAAATTGTGTTTATGAAAGGGGATAATACAATGAAGTGTACCAGGCGGATTACAGATGACCTGTATTATGTAGGCGGAAGCGATAGGAGGCTTTCCCTTTTTGAAAATTGTTTTCCTATACCTGATGGAGTGGCATACAATTCTTACCTCCTGATGGATGAAAAGACGGTACTTTTTGATACAGTTGATTATGCGATAGGCAGGCAGTTTATAGATAATCTTACTTCTATTCTTGAAAATAGAAAGCTGGATTATCTGGTTGTAAATCATATGGAGCCTGACCACTGTTCATTAATTACCCAGATTATCTCTATCTATCCTGATGTACAACTTATTGCAAATAAAAAGACTATAGGGCTTATCTCACAGTTTTATAATATAGATATGACCGAACGTACTATTTTTGTGGGAGATGGTGACAGCTTTTCTACAGGAGCACACAGTCTTAAGTTTTTTACAGCTCCTATGGTACATTGGCCGGAGGTAATGTTTACCTATGATGAAACAGATAAGGTGCTTTTTTCTGCGGATGCCTTTGGTACCTTTGGAGCGTTAGACGGAAGAATATTTAATGATGAATTTGATTACAGACATGAATTTGTTAATGAAGCAAGAAGATACTATGCTAATATAGTAGGTAAATATGGTGCTCAGGTACAGTCTGTATTTAAAAAGCTTCCGTCTGAAATTGCTTATATCTGTCCTTTACATGGACCGGTTTGGAGAAGAGATATCCCTTTCATTTTGGAAAAATATCAGGCATGGAGTACATATACTCCTGAGGAAAACGGAGTATTTATAGCCTATGCTTCTATGTACGGAGATACAGAGCTGGTTGCGAGTGTGCTTGCAGCAAAGCTTGCTGAGAGAGGTATGGTGAATATGAAGATGGTTGATGTATCCAATAACCATTATTCATATCATATCAGCGATATATTTAAGTACAGTACTATAGTATTTGCTGCACCTTCATACAATATGTCAGTGCATCCTAAGATGAATGAGCTTATTCAAGAAATGAAGGAAATTACTATAAGAAATAGAGCATATGCTGTTATAGAAAATGGTTCTTGGGCTCCAAGTGCAGCAAAGACGATTAAGGGAGTTGTGGATGGGCTTAAGGACATGAGGCAGATAGGGGATACAATTACAATTAAATCAGCTATTTCAGAGGATCAGGAAGAAAGCTTGAGTAAACTTGCTGACATTATAGTTGATGAGGTAAGGGAAGATTAAATTTGGGTAATTTTGTCTGACAGCACCGCTTGTGTGTAGGGTGTCGCACTAAGAATTATGTATACATAATATAGTTAATATATGAAGATAGACTTGCTATATTTTGTAGTACTTTCTTCAATGCGACAACCCTTTTTTAAGTGCTGATAAATCAAATAAGAAAAGTAGAAAGGATATGGTTGTAAAAATATGAGACATGGATTTATAAAAGTAGCAGCAGTTACACCGGATATAAGAGTAGCAGACTGTGTTTTTAATGGTGAAAGTATAATAAGAGAAATGAAATTTTGTGTGGAAAGGGGAGTTAAGATTGCAGTATTTCCTGAACTTGTAATAACAGGATATACTTGTGGTGAATTATTTTTACAGGACAAGCTTCTGAATTCAGCAGTAGCTACACTTCATAAGATAATACAGGCAGGAAAAGATATGGATATGCTTGTTTTTGTAGGGCTTCCATTTGAATTAGATGGTAAGCTTTATAATGTGGCAGCAGCTTTTAAGGATGGAGAGCTTTTAGGGCTTATTCCTAAAAAGCATATACCGGAATTTTCGGAATTATACGAGTTACGTTATTTTGCTGCTGCACCTGAAAAAAATCAGATAATAAAATGGGAATATAATGTATCAGGAATAACTTATTTTGGAAATAAACTTATATTTACAAGTAAAGAAATGAAAAATCTTAGAGTTGCTGCCGAAATTTGTGAAGATTTGTGGGTAATAATTCCTCCAAGTAATTATCATGCACAGGCTGGAGCTACAATTATAGCAAATCTTTCTGCGAGTCCTGAAACAACAGGCAAACATGATTACAGAAAAGCATTGGTGAATGGACAGTCTGCAAGGCTTAATGCAGGTTATATTTATTCAACAAATGGAGAAGGAGAGTCAACTACAGATCTGGTATTTGGAGGGCATGATTTAATTTGTGAAAATGGAACTGTTCTTGCAGAGAAGAAACGTTTTGAAAATGGCTTTATCACAGCAGAAATAAATGTGGACAGATTGGTTTATGAAAGACGCAGGATGAATACTTATGCTATAAGTGGCAAAGAAGAATACGAATATATCCCATTTTCTTTTAATAGTCCATATATAACAGAAAAAAATGAATATGGAGAGATGGAGCAAAGGCTGGTTAAAATTCCCCTTGAGAGGAAATTTTCTAAAACTCCTTTTGTAGCAGAAGATCAAAAAGAGAGGGATGAACATTCGGAAGAAATAATCACCTTGCAGGCATTGGGACTTAAAAAGAGGCTGCTACATACAGGAGTAAAGCATGCTGTTATAGGAATTTCAGGAGGTCTTGATTCAACTTTGGCAGTTTTGGTTGTATGTCGGGCTTTTGATATGCTGAGATTCAGTAGAGAAAATATAATATCAGTTACTATGCCTTGTTTTGGAACTACAGATAGGACATATAATAATGCAATTGGACTTGCTAAGGAGCTTGGAATAACTCTGCGTGAAATCAATATAAGAGATTCAGTGCTTAGACATTTTAAAGATATAGGACATGATGAGCATATACATAATGTGACATTTGAAAATGCACAGGCACGAGAAAGAACTCAAGTTCTCATGGATCTGGCCAATGAGTGTAATGGTTTGGTTATAGGAACGGGAGATATGAGTGAGCTTGCCCTTGGTTTTGCAACTTATAATGGAGATCAGATGTCTATGTATGGGGTGAATGCTTCTGTTCCAAAGACACTTATAAGATATATGGTACAGTATTGCTCAGAAGAATGTAGGATGAAAGGGAAAGACTCTCTTGCAAATGTGCTTATGGACATAGTTAATACTCCGGTAAGCCCTGAACTACTCCCACCTGACGAAGTAGGTGAGATAGCTCAGAAAACGGAGGATTTGGTAGGACCATATGAACTTAGTGACTTTTTTCTTTATCACATAGTACGCTGGGGTGTAGAGCCTGATAAACTATTTAGGCTTGCTTGTGAAACTTTTATAGGAGAGTATACAGAAGAAGAAATCGCAAAATGGCAGAAAAGTTTTTATAATAGATTTTTTAATCAACAATATAAACGCTCCTGTATGCCTGATGGGCCTAAAGTGGGTTCTATAAGCCTTTCTCCAAGAGGGGATTTCAGGATGCCATCTGATGCTGTAGGAAGACTTTGGGTATAATAAATATAAGGAGATATGATGGTACTTGGTATATATGGATATGGTGGGCATGGCTTAGAAGTAGAAGAACTTGCAAGAACCATAAATTTTAAGGAAAACAGATGGGAGAAAATTATTTTCATAGATGACACTCCTTCAAAAGTAGATAATCAAAAGGTATTTTCCTTTGAAACTATACTCAGTACATATTCGGAATCGGAGATTGAGTTCATGGTTGGCTTGGGAGAACCTGTGCTTAGAGAAAAAATATTTTACAAGATAAAAGTAAGAGGATATAAGCTTGCGAGGCTCATTCATCCATCAGCTGTTGTGGCAGAAGATGTTGCAATTAATGAGGGAACCATGGTTTCTGCGAATGCCTTTATTTCCGTAAAAGCAGATATATCTGAAAATGTTCTTGTTCAGCCTATGGCAGCAATTCATCACGAATGTAGGGTTGGTAAGCATTCAGTTATCGGCACTTCGGCTTCAATGGGAGGCAATAGTTCCATAGGAGATAATTCGTTTATGGGATTAAATTCTTCGCTAAAACAGGGAATTACAGTAGGCAATGGTTCAGTAATAGGTATGGGTGCTGTTGTGATCAAGGATGTGGCGGATAAGACAACTGTTGCAGGTAATCCTGCGAGAGTGATAAAAGAAGGAGATGTAAGAGCATTTTAGAAAGGTTTATGACATGAGAATTTTATTCCTTACACTTGTAAAAATAGTTTCAATAGCGGATGAAGGTATATATATGGATTTGATGAAATGTTTTGTAAGAAATGGGCATGAGGTATATATAGTATCTCCGCTTGAAAAAAAGGATGGCGGTGAGGAAGAACTTATTTCGGAGGGGAACATACATTTACTCAGGTGTAAGACAGGCAACCTTTTCGGTGTAGGAATGATTACGAAGGGCATTTCTCAAACACTACTTCCGCTTAGGTATTCTAAATCAATAGAAAAACATTTTTCAAAAATAAACTTTGACCTGATTCTATATTCCACTCCACCGGTAAGTCTTGCAGACATTGTGGTTAAGATTAAGAAAAAAACAAGAGCTAAGACCTATCTGCTTTTAAAAGACATTTTTCCACAAAATGCGGTAGACATAGGACTTATTAGTCCGTTTATGGCTAATGTATTATTTAGGCATAAGGAGAAAAAACTTTATGGAATTTCCGACTATATAGGTTGTATGTCGCCTGCTAATGTAGAATTTTTATTAAAACATAATGAAGTAAATAGTGGGAAAGTTGAGGTCTGTCCCAATTCTGTAGAGGTAGAACAAAAAGAGATAGTTATTGAGGATAGAAGCGAAGTTTTATCCAAGTATAATCTTCCTACGAATAAAATTTTGTTTTTGTATGGAGGAAATTTAGGCCTGCCACAGGATATTCCTTTTATTATAAAATGTATACAGAAGGCGTTGGTTGTTGAAGAGGCGCATTTTGTAATATGTGGCAATGGTACAGAGTATTATAGGCTGGAGGAATTTATCAATACTGACAAGCCTGATAATTTTACCCTAATTAAAGGACTTCCTAAAATGGAGTATGACAGGCTTGTGAGAGTCTGTGATGTAGGAATGATATTTTTAGACCATAGAT